>CAITZN010000207.1 GCA_903896915.1 uncultured bacterium | reverse complement strand
TTGTCGGGCAGCTAGGACAGTCCTGCCCCTTGCAGGTTTTTTTTATTGTGGGACACAATGGAAGGGGGGGCTCAACGGTTGGTGGGGCTAGTCGATCCTTCCAGGCCGTTTTCCAACTGGCATTTTGATACGTTGCCCTGGCACTTCAACTTATCAACAGCATCTGCACAGAATATTATATTGCTCAAGCTAAGTTCGCCTGAAGGGTGAGTGCAATAAGGAATATAAACAAAACCGCTTTTTGTTTGCCGCCAAGTTGATGTCACTTCCCTTGCTTGAGGCCGATGGAGTTGCTCAACTTGGTAATAGATACAATATGCCATTTGATTTGTCCCGTTAGGTTCTTTCGGTTTATGTCTTGAAGAAAATCGGTTTCCGGTGGATTACCGATGAAGACTTTCTCCCGATTAGTAACCAGCTTGATTTCACGATGGGTATGGAGAGGGTTGTTTAGTTTATTCCTTTCGACCGGTTATGAGAAAAACGGAAAATTTTCTTGTTTGACCGTCACTGCCCTGTTTCTCTATTTTTGCGGCAGTCACATCCTGAACACCCACAAATCCTGCATCAGTGAAAGATCTGTGTAGCGACGCCCGATCAAATCCGTTGTGGAAGACACCGGTGCTGTCGTCATGAAACTGTCCGTCATCTAGGTCGAGATCGGCCAGACATAAGGTCCCGCCTGGTGCCAAGACCGTGTAGAATTGTGCGAGGAGGGGCGCTATTTCCTTGATATGATGCAATGTCATGCCACTGACAATAAGGTTGTATTGGCCCGTCAATATGCCCCCTTTGTCTATATCTAAAAATAGTGTGTCAGCATTGTTGATATTCGCAGTTGCTATCTTGGCATTGAAGATATCGAGCATTCCCTGGGAACTGTCCACGCCGGTAATGGACTTGACAAGCGGTTGCAATTGCAGGGTCAGTAACCCGGTGCCACAGCCGAAGTCCAAGGCTGTCATATCCTGGGAGATTGCAACCTTGCTTACTATGGTATTTGCCACATCCTCAGCCAGTTTGACCCGTAACGGCATCTCATCCCAGGATCCAGCCGCCTTGTCGAAGTCCCGTTTCTCAGTTTTCAAGGTCATCTTCTCCTGTCGAGTGATTATGCATTTTTGCTGATTTTTCTGGTGGCGATTAACGTAAGTTGAGTTCGTATTGTTTACCAACGCGTTTACCACAGGCGTCAATAAACTGATGAACTTTTTCAAAGGTAGGACCTTATTATGAGAATGACAAGACATAGTAGTCAGCCGTTGCCGCAGATTTTCCGCAGTTGAAAATGACCCGTATTAAGGGTAATCTCAAACTAACCTGTTGAAATAGCTACTTGGCATACTGCTAGCAGCAGGCCGTCAACGTGTCGTCTAACGATAATCAATAAAATAAGGAGGCCAGATGATGGAATTGCAGGAAGCTATAGTAACAAGACGCAGCATTAGAAGGTTCACAGAGGATGTCGTTACCGATCAAGAGTTGCAGCAGATCTTTGAATCAGTACGATGGTCACCTTCCTGGGGAAATACACAGGTTTGGGAATTTGTTGTAGTAAGAGATAGAGAATTGATCCAAAAGGTGACTGCGACATATATGATGGATAAAGGGAAAAATCCTGCAACCACATGTTCCCTTGCCGCTTCCGCACTAATCGTTGTGTGTGCCAAGACAGGTGTCTCTGGCTGTTATGGGGGCAAGGAATCCACCAAATACTCCAACTGGTACATGTTTGATCTGGGCATCGCCACGCAGACGCTTTGCTTGAAAGCTCACGAAATGGGACTTGGAACAGTCGTGGTCGGCCTTATGGACCATGACGCCTGTAAAAAAATGATTGACCTCCCGGTTGGCTACGAAGTGGTTGCCGTCATTCCCATCGGACGTCCGGCAGTCGAACCGAAGGTAGGGCCCCCGCGCAAACCGGTATCCGACATGGTTCATCTTGATACGTTTGGCACGAAGATGTTTTGAATAGAACTGCTTGAAATTATTATCACCCAACAAGATCAAACCAGCCGATTACGGACGCTCCAGCGGTATTTTTGTTAAACAGGCTATTCATTGTTACAGGAGAGAACTGTAGTGAAACATATCCTCTGTTATGGCGATTCGAATACATGGGGCTACGATCCCGTCACAAAAGATCGTTTTGGCGCAGAGAACCGCTGGCCACGCATTTTGGGGCAAACACTGGGACGCGACTACGAAGTGATCGAAGAAGGCTTGGGTGGTCGAACCACTGTGTGGGACGATCCTCTTGAAGGCTATAAGAATGGACGTGACTACCTGATTCCCTGCCTAGAATCTCATCGACCATTGGATTTAGTTATAATTCTGTTGGGGACCAATGATCTCAAAAAACGGTTCAGCCTTTCGGCGTATGATATTGCACAAGGCGCCGGCGTGCTGGTGCGTGTGGTGCAAGAGAGTCAGGCTGGGCGAGAGGGGCGAGGGCCGCAGGTGCTGCTTTTAGTGCCGCCACCGACGGCGGCTCTCACGGAGTATGCAGAGATGTTTGAAGACGCGGAGAGAAAATCGCGGAAGTTTTCTGAGCATTATGGACGGGTTGCGAAGGAGTTGGGCTGTGCCTATCTGGACACGTCGGTGGTGATCGTTTCAAGTCAGTTGGATGGGATTCATTTTGAAGGAGAAGAGCAACGTAAACTGGGGAAAGCGGTAGCGGTGAAGGTCAAAGAGCTTATTGGATGATACAACACAGAAGAACAGGTCATTCATCCATCAGTGGTTTGTTATCATCATGCAATTACTCAGAATGATATGAACATCTAGACCAGTTTCAGGAGAAATAAATGGCAAAATACGAGCAAGGCACAGCTCCAGCAGTAATGTTTGAAAATGAAGACGTCCTGTTTGCATTCCGGAAAGGTAAGCTTGAACTCAAGGATGAGATGGTCCGTAAGAATGGCGGTAAACTTCACGATAAGTTGATCGCTGCTGGAGCAATTTGTATCGAGGATGGCCGTATTTAATGATAACGCACCCGCTTCATCCCCTTCTTGTCAATCTGATTACTCCCGATCACCTGGGGCAGTTGTCCATTTAAAGCCTAGTTGAAAATTCCGGGGCCACTCCTCTGATATTGATACCGATCAGTTGCAATAGAATGGATGTCAATACCTGTTGTAATGGCACATTTCCTCACGGCTTTTTCTGTTTTTTTTGCGTAAGAGGTCGTCTTTTTTCGCATAACCGAGGGTGATGACAAGGCCTATCCGCTTTTGATCAGGAATATGGAGAAGCTGTTTGATTGCTGTTTCGTCAAACCAGCCAAGCATGCAGGTCCCCAAACCCAAGTCTGCGGCCTGAAGACAAAAATGTTCGGCGGCAATGCCGATATCTATCAGAGAGAATTCTCTATCTTTTAGTTTGCCACCTATTTGAGTTATCATTTTCGGTTTTTCAATAACCAATACGGCCAGAATCGGTGCCTGGACAGAGAATTTATTAAAAGAAATAAGCGCATTAAACGTTGATTTTGCCACTCGGGTCTTGAGTACGGGGTCGTTGACGATAATCAATTTCCAAGGTTGAGAGTTGCTTGCCGATGGGGCAAGGCGTACGGCTTCAATCAACTCCCTGATTTTTTCCTCCTCAACGGGTTTATCTTCGTAGTTTCTGACGCTTTGCCTGATAGCGATTAATTTTGAAAAATCCATCTGTTACCTCGTCCACGGTATCATCGGCCGTGCCTGGCCTGTAACTGAAAATATCGGGTTAGTTATGGCCCGGTTAAGAAATTTGACGACCTGGAGATAGTGCCCTAGCATTGAGACCAAATTTTCTATTCTTCCAGGGAGAATTACCAAGGCTTTAAATTTTGCTCTTGCACGGCAGATTTTTTTACTCTGCTTCGGCCAGGGCGAATTCCATATCAATCATCTCTTTAGCTCTTTCCATTGCACGCCACCTGTTGTCTCCACCCATTGCGACATGTTGGCGGTGGCCAGAAGGGGAAATAATATCAAAGCTGAAATTTGCGCACATATTTTTCTCGGCAGTCACAGAAATAGACCAGCCTTTATATGCATCTATTGTTGTGTTGTTCATGATAATTCTCCACGGGGTTTAAGAATATTAAACCCTCGCCCTTTGAAAAAATGTTTTTTCCTGTTCGGGTAAGTGATTCCATTGCGTATCCAAGGATCAGGTGTGAAGCACACTCGGCTTATCTTCTTTCATGGTATCCCCTGTCTTGGTAATGGTCATATCTGTCATGTCTTCCCCTACCATACCCATCGTGCCAATATCCAGGCCAACAACACCCTCCAAGAGATACAAGTATTGTCGCCAACACTACCCCCAACATAATGATTCTCTTCATGGCACCCTCCTTTGCTTCGTATTGAAAGATCATATCCTCAATAGATTTTGATGGTATGATATAACTCTCATAAAGCATGCGGAGTGCCAATTGCTGATTTTGAAGATTACTTGTAAATTAATGCCCTGTAATCAAGATGTTATTTGTTTATTGCAGCATTATTTTTTTTGAGAGCAGGGTCTGTTGGATAGCTATTACTCACCCTCAGTTCCGTGTGCACGGTCGTTATTTATTAATTGCATTGATAACAGGATGTTGGCGGCAATAAACCTTGTCTGGGCAACGGTGTTGCTGGGCCGCATACTGGGTACTTGTTACTCACTACCGTTTACTTAGAACGAATTCAATCCCAAATAGGGAAGACAATGCGGTGATAATCCTCTATCTGTTCTTTGATTTTCAAGTTACGGTTGATTCAAAATAATGGAGGTATTAAATGGGGAAAATATTTTTGGTTGCAATCTGCATGATGCTTACCTGCAGCCAGTTGTGCGGATGTGACAGCACCTCGAAGGAAAAGGCAGGCAGTGTTGGGGGCAAAATGATTGAGCCTGCTATGATCATCACCAAGGAAGATGCCAAGGCGCTGACCGGTGTCAGTTTTGGAGAGTGCACCGTCAAAGAAGAGCCGCGGGTCGGTTTGAAGCTGTGCGTGTATGAAAAAGACGAGGCATTCCTGCAGGTGAGCTTGACACAGATAGCCTTTATGAACAAAGAGTCCCGTGAGGCAGGTAATACACCTGTGTCGATTTTCAAAGCAATCAAGAGTGCGTTCCCAGATGCTGCCAAGATCGATGGCATCGGTGATGATAACTTTCTGGTGCCTACGGGGCTGTATATTTTGAAGGGCCAATATTCTATATATGTGTCGTTTGGGCTTATGGCCAAAGACAAGGAAAAGCTGCAAGCAGCCGGGATCAAGGCGGTTGCAAACCTGAGCAAGTATTCCGCGCAATGAACTCCGTTGCGGTACTTTAAGAAAGGAGCGTCGAGATGAACGGTATGAACAATGCCTCTAGGAACACCCGCAAGCTTTTTGCTATGCTTGCATTTGTTTGCATCTCTGCAATAGGGACCGCCTGGGGCGCTGATATCAAGGGGGCTAAGGATCATCCCGCAGCTGGCAGGATTTCAGGATCCGATATTCTCGTCTATAAAAGCATGAATTTTGATGCCTACAATCTGCCCCTTGGCCCGGCCAAGAGAACGGAGGAAGGTTCTTGCATCTTCACCAGTCTGAAAAAGGTCGAAGGTGCGGTGACCAGAATTACCTATGTTGCTCCGGAAGGAGTGGGACCCGAGGAAATTATTGGGAACTATCGCGAACTTTTTCAGAAAAAAGGGTTTGAAACGCTTTTTGAGGCAAAGGGCGATGAGTTCGGCAGGTATGATGAGTTTGTAAAAGCGGCCGGGTATGAGCCAGTTTTTACGAGCAGCGGCGGTGCGAAACGTTTTCTTGCCGGCCGGCTTCCGGGCCAGAACAGTGATGTCTATGTGTCGGTGTATGCGGCTGAAAATATGTTCTGGGGTTTTGAAATCAAGGTCGGCAAAACTGAGGCAAAAAAAGGCCGCACCTATTATCAGGTTGACGTGACCGAGACAAAACCGCTCCAGAATACCTTAACGGTCGTCAAGGCTGAAGAAATGAACCTTGATCTTTCTAAAACAGGCAAAGTGGCTCTCTATGGTATTCTGTTCGACCTTGATAAGACCGAGATCAAACCGGAATCAAAATCGGCGCTTGATGAAATAGCAAAACTTCTCAAGCAGAGTCCTGGCCTTAAACTCCTGGTGGTAGGGCATACCGATAATCAGGGTGAAATTCAATACAACCATGATCTCTCCCGCCGAAGAGCGGAGGCGGTTGTGAAAGTGCTGGTCGCAAATTACGGCATCGCCGCAGAAAGACTGTCCGCCTATGGTGTCGGGGTGAACGACGGCACGTTCAACCAGTTTGCCTACGAAGGTGCCAAGAAGGCGACCGACGAGCTTGGGCTGGAGTTCACGTATATCGAAACCCAGGCATCGGCGGACTACGTCAAGAACATCCAGACCCTTGTAGACGAGAAGTACGACGTGATCATCACGGTA
>CAITZN010000206.1 GCA_903896915.1 uncultured bacterium | reverse complement strand
TGGCCGGATAGCGGTAGCTCTTGATCAGTCGTTTGACTGCCGAGGTCGCGCCTTTGGCTGCCAGCTGGCGGCTGATCTCCCGGCGACCGGCAATGCGCTGTCTGGGGGTGAAGCTCAGGTTCTTCGACGGGCAGATCGGTTCGCAGAACCCGCATTCGATGCATTTGTCGACTAGTTCATGGGTCGCGGGCAGAGGTTTTAGGTTTTTGACATGGGCCTCGAGGTCGCTGTTGAGGATCACGCCCGGGTTGAGCAACCCATGGGGGTCAAAGAGGTTTTTGATGGCGTGCATCAGGGCAAAGGCCGCCTCGCCCCATTCTTTCTCGACAAAGGGGGCCATGTTGCGGCCGGTCCCGTGTTCGGCCTTGAGAGAGCCGTCGTATTTTTCGATCACCAGGCGCACCACCTCGTCCATGAAGTCGCGGTAGCGCACCACCTCGGCCTCGATGGAGAAATCCTGGGTGAAGACGAAGTGGAGATTGCCGGCCAGGGCGTGGCCGAAAATAATGGCCTCGTTGTATTGATAGCGGCGGAACAGCTCCTGGAGGTCGAGGGTGGCGTTGGCCAGATGCTCGACCGGGAAGGCCACATCCTCGATGATCACTGTGGTCCCGGTGCGGCGGACCGCGCCGACCGCCGGGAATAATCCCTTACGGATCTTCCACAGCTGGTTGAACTCCTCGGGGATGGCGGTGAACTCAATTGGCCGCACCGTGGGCAGCGGGCTCAGGCTTTCCTTGATCTGGGCGATCTGGGCCTGTAGTTCTTCGGCAGCCTCGGCTCTGGTTTCGATGAGCAGGGCGGTTACTCCGGGTTCGAGCCCTTCCAGGAAGTCGGGCATGCCGGGTTTGCCGGTCACCGAGGCCAACCCGGCGCGGTCAATCAGTTCGGCGGCGGCTACCGGTTGCTTGGCGAGGATAATCACCGCCTCGCAGGCAGTCTGGATGTCAGCATAAAAGAGCAGGGCGCTGGCTTTATGCTTATGCTCCACCACTGTGCGGAAGACCACATCGGCGATGAACCCCAAGGTGCCCTCCGATCCGATCATCAGGTGCTGCATGATGTCAAAAGGCTCGGTGTAATCGACCAGGGCGTTGAGGCTGTAGCCGGTGGTGTTTTTGATTTTGAACTTGTGGCGGATGCGGTCGGCCAGGGTCGGGTCGGCCAGTACCCGGTCGCGCAGATCGGTCAGTCCGGTCAGAACGTGGCCGTGACTGCGGCTGAAGGCGGCCCGGCTTTTGTCATCGGCGGTGTCAACGGTGGTGCCATCGGCTAGGATGATGCGCATTGAGTCAATGGTCCGATAACTGTTCTGCTCTACCCCGCAGCACATGCCGCTGGCGTTGTTGGCCAGGATGCCGCCGATCTTGGCGCTGTCGATCGATGCCGGGTCGGGGCCGATCTTGCGGCCGAACTCGGCGAGGATCCGGTTGGCATGGCCGCCGATCATCCCCGGCTGCAGCTGGATCTTGCCGGCGTTGTCAAAAACCCGGTAGCCGTTCCATCCTTCGCCCATACGGACCAGGATGGAATCGGTGATCGCCTGGCCGGAAAGGCTGGTGCCCGCCGCCCTGAAGGTGACCGGCAGCTGCAGTTTGCCGGCTTCCCGCAGGATGCGCTGCACTTCCTGTTCATTTTGGACGTTGATGACGATCTTGGGGATCAGGTGGTAGAAACTGGCGTCCGTGCCAAAGGCGATGGTCCGGAGCGGATCAATAATGAGACGGTCAGAGGGGATTGAAAGTTTGATTCTGCGATAAAAGGCCTGATATTTTCCGGGGAGCATGGGTACCTCCTTATAAAAGGATATTGATTCCAGGGAACTCCAAATGGCTCAAAATGCTGTAGGGCAATGGGTTGCGCAACAAAAACTCAAGATCTGCAATCAGCAGTAGCATCTCCTGGCCGAGCGGATTGATGGCCGCGCCTTATCTGGCTGCATCAAGGTTCGATCTTCGTTCCCAACAGGTGCAGGAATTTGGCGATCCAATCAGGATGAGCAGGCCATGCGGGCGCGGTGACCAGATTGCCGTCCACATGAGCCCTGTCCATTGGAATATCAACATACCGGCCTCCAGCGCCTGTTACATCCGGTCCCACCGCCGGATAGGCGGAGCAGGCCCTGCCCGCAAGTACTCCAGCGGCGGCAAGAACTTGGGCGCCGTGGCAGATAGCGGCAATGGGCTTATTGGCCAGTGAAAAATGCTGCACTATTTTCAAGACGGACTCGTTCAGGCGTATGTATTCCGGGGCGCGACCACCGGGAATCACCAGCGCGTCATAGTCTTCAGCCTTGATATCGGCAAAGGTGGCATTCAGGGTAAAATTATGCCCCGGCTTTTCGCTGTAGGTCTGGTCTCCCTCAAAATCGTGTATCGCCGTGCGTACCTTCTCACCCGCCTTTTTGTCGGGGCAGACGGCATCGACGGCATGTCCCACCATCAAGAGTGCCTGAAAAGGCACCATTACCTCATAGTCCTCCACATAGTCGCCGACCAGCATCAAGATTTTCTTTGCACTCATAGCGTGAACCCCCTTTTTGTTGTCTTGCGTTTTGTCATTCACTCACCTCTTTGCAACAATTCGTCAGGGGCGAATCAATGTGTTTTTCACTTTCCTATCCTGTCAATCTTACGAGCACGATATCCGCTTCTCTTTGGTTACTACCTACAAAGTAGTATGGGGTCACTTAACCCAAAAGTAAATGATTTCCGTTGCAGTACTTAAACGTAGAGGCTTTTAATTCTGTCCAAAAAAATTCGTTGTGCGTTTATTCTGGCAGGCCTGTGACACACTGGCAGGCTCCAGCCAGGGGTCGCTCCTTTGTCAAATTTTCAATAGATAACTCTCATCATTCAGGGTTAAAGTATTCACAATGAAATAAGGTCTGAAAACAGAATGTAGCGAGCTGTTGGTGTCGGCGCAGCTGGCACTGACATCCGTATTCATTGTTGAGGTGAGCTTGGCATGGTCCACGCAGGTCTTGATGCCGACTTAACACATTGTTCAGAAGGAGGAATGTTGTGCTGAACTTTTCCGCAAATTTGTCAATGCTCTTTACGGAGTTCCCTTTCCTGGAACGTTTTGCCGCAGCCCGCTCTGCTGGATTCAGCGCGGTGGAATTTTTGTTCCCTTACGAATACGAAGCCCAGCATTTGGCGGGCCTTCTAGCCGCCAACAGGCTCAAGCTGGTGCTCTTTAACCTGCCAGCCGGTAATTGGGGCATAGGTGATCGTGGCATAGCCGCTGACCCTGACCGCGTGGAGGAATTTCGAGCCGGGGTGGAGAAGGCCCTGGAATATGCACATACTCTTGGTGTTGAGCAACTCAATTGCCTGGCCGGTAAGACGTTGCCTGGGGTTTCCGAAGACGAGCAGTGGCGTACCCTGAGAGAAAATTTGCAATTTGCCGCAGATTCGCTGGCAAAACAGGGAGTGAAATTGCTGGTGGAATTTATCAACCGACACGATATCCCCGGATTTTTCCTGCACCACACCGCGCAAACCGTGCGCTTGATTGATGAAGCGGACCGTCCGAACATCTTCCTGCAATACGACCTCTATCACGCCCAGAGGGAAGAGGGCGAATTGACCGCCACCATCCAGGCGCACCTCGGCCGTATCGCCCACATCCAGATCGCTGACAATCCCGGCAGGCATCAGCCGGGAACGGGCGAAATAAACTTTCCCTTCATTTTCAGCCAGTTGGCCAAATTGAACTATCGGGGGCATATAGGCTTAGAATACGTGCCTACGCCTGACACCGTATCGTCTTTGGCCTGGATCTCCCATTACGGTCTGAAAATTTAACGCACAACAAAGGAAGCATACATCATGAAACGTATTGGATTCATCGGACTTGGCATCATGGGAAAACCCATGTGCATGAACCTCCTCAAGGCGGGATATCCGCTTACCGTCAACAGCCGCAGTCAGGCCAGCGTTGCGGTTATCGTCCAGGCCGGCGCAAACGCTGCAGCCTCACCTAAAGATGTGGCCTCCCAATCCGACATTGTCATAACCATGCTACCTAACTCGCCC
>CAITZN010000205.1 GCA_903896915.1 uncultured bacterium | reverse complement strand
TGGATAGTGGCCCGCAACTTTGACAGACCGGCATAACCTCAACCGTGCTGATGTTAACATGCGCCGGTACGCTGGTCACCCAATAAACGATTTCGGCGATGTCAGCAGGTTTCAAGGGCGTGGTGCCTCGGTAGACCGCATCAGCCCTCTCCCGGTCCCCATGGAAGCGGACAATCGAAAATTCGCTCTCCGCCAGCCCGGGTTCGATGTCGGTAACCCGGATACGGGTCTGGACCAGGTCGGTAAGTAGGTTTTTTGAAAACTGTTTGACAAAGGCCTTGGTCGCCCCGTAGACATTGCCGCCCGGATAGGGATAAGTGCCTGCAATAGACCCCATGTTGATTATATGGCCCTGGTCGCGGGCCACCATGGCCGGTAGCAGGCAGCGGGTCAGGTAGCAGAGCCCCTTGATGTTGGTATCGATCATGATCTCCCAGTCGTTGAGATCGGTTTTGTCCGCTCCCTGCAGGCCCAGGGCCAGGCCGGCATTGTTGAGCAGGACGTCGATATTGCGGAAATCCTCAGGCAACTGAGCGATCATCGCCTCGATGTTTTTGAGGTCTCGGACATCGAGCTCCACAGCGTGAAGGGGGGATCCGGGCAACAGTTGTTGCAGGTTCTGCAGGCGGTCTTTCCGGCGGCCGGTAACAATCAGACGCCAGCCCTCGCTGGCGAAACGCTCGGCGCAGGCTTTGCCGAAACCGGAGGTCGCGCCGGTGATCAGTATGGTTTTTTGCATACATTCCTCCCTGGTTGCTTTCGTTGAAGCAGTCACGGAAACAGGTTTATTGTGAAAAAACAATATTTTTCCAGGAGAGTCTGGAATTCGTCGTGGTTGTGATTATAATGAAATTTGATGTTTTATCAGGAGTAATCACAACAATCTAAACTGCTTTGTTTCAAAGGAGAACACCATGTTGAAGAAAAAGATACAGAAGGCCATAAACGATCAGATCAATGCCGAGATGTTTTCAGCCTATCTTTACCTGTCAATGGAGGCTTATTTTCAGTCGATCAGCCTTAAGGGATTTGCCTCCTGGATGCGGGTGCAGGTGCAGGAGGAGATGATGCATGGCATGAAATTCTATGATTTTGTTAATGAGCGTGGCGGTAAGGTTACCTTGGAGGCCATTGCCAAACCAGAAACCTCGTGGGCCTCGCCGCTTGCGGCCTTTGAGGCGATCCTGAAGCACGAGGAACATGTGACCAGCCTGATCAATGATCTGGTGGATCTGGCGATCAGCGAAAAGGATCACGCCTCGAATAATTTTTTCCAATGGTTTGTGGCTGAGCAGGTTGAAGAAGAGGCCAGCGCTAACGAGATTGTTGAGAAACTCAAGCTGGTGAAAGATAATCCTTCCGGTCTGTTCATGGTTGATGCGGAACTGGGCAAACGGGTCTTCACCATGCCAGCGACCGCTGCCGCGTAATAGTAGGGAAAGCAATGTGAGCAGTCGGAAGATTAAACAACAGGTCCTGGCGCTGTTCAACGGTCAGGACCTTTCTTGCGTTATCGAGGCATTGCGGCAATTGCCGACCAAGGACGTCGTGAACGTGCTGTTTTCAGCAATTTGTCGGGAAGATCCCCAGGTTCGTTGGCAGGCGATCAGCTGTATGGGTGATGCGGTTGCTCACCTGGCCGATGCGGACATGGAGGAGGCGCGGGTGATAATGCGGCGTCTGCTTTGGAGTCTCAACGATGAGTCGGGCGGCATCGGCTGGGGGGCACCCGAATGCATGGCCGAGATCATGTGCCGGCATGCCGGACTGGCTGCGGAGTACGTCCACATGCTGCTCTCATATATGCGGGAAGACGGCGAAGAGATTTGTCAGGACGGCAATTTTATCGAACATCCGCTCTTGCAGCGGGGGCTCCTTTGGGGCGTTGCCCGCCTAAGCCAGTGCCGCCCCGAACTGCTGCTGCAGAAAGGAGCGGGCAGCGATATCGCCCCGTACCTTGGAGTTCCCGATGGGGAAACCCGTGGCTTGGCTGTTATGGCTGCCGGGGCGCTTCGTCTGGCAGAAACGCAGCCAATCGTACAAAAAATGACTACAGATGTCACCCCCATGACGGTCTACCAGGACGGACTTTTCCTGGAGACCACGGTGGGGCAGCTTTCGCAATCCGCCCTGGAGGCCTTGAACGGATGATAGCACCACAGCTCTTTCCCTCTGCCGCCTGTGTGCAGTTCCCCATCAGTTTGGGTGAACCGGACCGGAATATGGAACTGGTAACGCATCTGATTGACCGTTACCAGCCCGCCCCGGATACCCTGCTGTTGTTGCCGGAAATGTGGGCTACCGGGTTTGCGTATGAGCGTACAGTCGAACTTGGTCGACGGACCCCGGAAATTCTTGGATTCATGCAGCGGATGGCGGCGGAGCATCAGGTCTACATCGCCGGTACCCTGACGGCGCTGCCCGAGGATGGTGCTCTCCCGTTCAACATGCTCTACTTCGTCGGTCCTGGCGGGGTAATAGGTCGTCTGCCGAAACAGCATCTTTTTTCCTCCTGGCAGGAAGATCGTTTTTACCAAGGCGGCTCATCTGCGCCGCTTGTACAGACGCCCTGCGGCCCTTTCGGAGGGCTGGTCTGTTACGACCTCCGTTTTCCTGAAGTGGCGCGTCGGCAGGTGTTTGCCGGTAGCCGTCTCCTCGCCGTTTCTGCGCAGTGGCCCCTGTCCCGTCTCGATCACTGGCAGACGCTGTTACGGGCTCGGGCTATCGAAAATCAGGTCTATGTGGTGGCCGCGAATGGTTGCGGACGCACTGGCACGATGGAGATGGGCGGCCATTCCATGATTATCGGCCCGGACGGAACTGTTGTGCAGGCAGCAGGTACTGAGGCAACGATCATCGGTTGTTCGCTTGATAACACCTTGCTTGAAGAACAGCGCCGCACCTTTTATCCCGCCGGAAACCGGGCCTGGTTGGCTGCTGATAATCAGAAAATCAAGAAGATGGAAGGCCTGCTTCCTGAACTGGCGCTTATTCGCCGGCAGGGAAGCCGGGTTGCCTTTACCAACGGCTGCTTTGATATTCTTCATGCCGGCCATGTCAGCTATCTGGAAGAGGCCCGCCGGACGGCCGATTGTCTGGTGGTGGGGCTGAATGCCGATTGTTCGGTCCGGGCGCTCAAAGGGCCGAGCCGGCCCGTTAACAGCGAAAATGACCGAGCTCGGGTGTTGGCCGCGCTGGGATGTGTCGATTATGTCGTCCTGTTTGAGGAAGAGACGCCGATCCGCCTCATCACCGATATTTTGCCGGATGTGCTGGTCAAAGGTGCAGACTGGCCAGAAGAGCAGATCGTTGGTGCTGCCGAGGTTAAGGCTGCCG
>CAITZN010000204.1 GCA_903896915.1 uncultured bacterium | reverse complement strand
TGGTCGACGGTGGTACCGTGCACTGCGGCCTCGGCGGCGGCGAGGCGGGTGAAAACGGCAAGCGCTTTGTCCCGGATCGAGGGCTTGAGGCCACCATTCTCGAGAATCTTGTTGATCTCGGCGAGGTGACGGTGGTCATGGCTGAGGGGACACGCCACCTGAACTCGGGTGGCGGCAAAGCCCTGCACGGTTTGCTGGTCAATAGTGAGCGTGGCACCGTGGAGCGGCAAACCAATCAACACCTCACGGAGATAGGCTTCCGGAACCCCGGTGTCTACGAGCGCTCCCAGCAGCATGTCACCGCTGACCCCGGAAAAACAATCAAGATAGGCGATATTCATCAGGCGAGAAGGCCCCCAGCAGTAATGCGGCCGCCGCGGAGACAGTCAGCAACCGTCATCCGCTTTTTGCCTTCAGGCTGGATTTCACGAATCAGCAGACAGTCCGCACCGGTAGCGATCAAGAGTCCCTGGCTGTCGGCACGACAGATGGTGCCCGGTGGCTCGGGGGATCGCATCATGACGATCTCCGGATTGAACAAACGGTAGCGCTTGCCCTCAAAGAAACTGAAGGCGGAAGGCCAGGGATCCAGGCCGCGGATCAGGCAGTGCAGGCGCTGAGCGGGAAGGCTCCAGTCAAGGTGTCCCTGCTCCTTGGTCAACATAGGGGCTGCGGTCGCCAGGGCAGGGTCCTGTGGCACCGGCACCAGTTGCCCTTTTTTCAGGGTATCCAAGGCTAGAGCCAGGGTTTCGCCGCCCAACAGCGCCAGACGATCAAAGAGGCTGCCTGTAGTCTCCTGAGGGCCGATCGCCACCGGCACGGTCAAGAGAACAGGACCGGTATCCATGCCGGCATCGAGTTGCATGATGGTGATGCCGGTTTGGCTCTCGCCGTTGATCACCGCCCATTGAATCGGGGCAGCACCGCGGTATTTCGGCAGAAGCGAGCCATGGACATTGATGGCACCCAGAGGCGGCAGACGCAGCAGCGCACCGGGCAGGATTTTGCCGTAGGCGACCACCACCAGAAGATCCGGAGCCAGTTGCCTGATCTGTTCCAGAAAGACCTCAGTTTTCACCGATTCCGGCTGCAGCACCGTGAGGCCATGCTGCTCCGCCAGCATCTTAACCGGAGGCGGACTCAGGACCTTGCCCCGACCTCGGCCGCGGTCAGGTTGGCAAACCACGGCCACTACCTGATCTGGACCATCTAACAAGGCCTGCAGAGAGGGCACGGCGAAATCCGGTGTGCCCATAAAGATAAGACGGAGAGGAGCGGTCATTCCTGCTCCTGCAGGATCTTCTTGAGCTTCTTTTTGTAGAGGGCACGCTTGAGGGAACTGAGCCGGTCGATGAACAAAGTGCCGAGAAGATGATCAACCTCGTGCTGGATAATCCGGGCGTAGCGGTCTTCGGCATCGAATTCCAAAGGCTGGCCCTCCACATCCTGAGCCGTAACATGGATTTTTCGGAACCGTTTGACATTGGCGGTGCACTCGATGACGCTCAGACAACCCTCTTCATCGATAATGCTGCCCTCGCCGTCGGAAATCACCGGATTGACCAGGGTAATGTAGTGCCGTTGATCATCCTCGGTGGAGTTGTCCACCACCACTACCTGGAGGGCAACACCGATCTGGTTCGCTGCGAGACCGACACCGGGGGCGGCCCACATGGTGTCCGCCATATCGCGAACCAGCGTTTGCAGCGTCTCATCAAAGACGGTTATTTGTTTCGCTTTTTCCCGGAGAACGGGATGGGGATAGGTAATAATTTTTCTAATAGACATAATGCACGTATCGTTCAATGGTGTCTAGGCACCGATTTTTTATAGAAGAGACTCCATGGTATGTAATCAGTTTCCATGGTATTGTAAAGGCATCTGCACCTCTCTTACAGGGACAGGAGGTGGTGCCAGCTTGTTTTTCTGTTTTTTTTTTGTGTAGGGTGCGCGCCAAATTATTCGAGGGGATTACAAGCAAGGATGATCAACAAAGAACTCTGTCAGGCGGGGCTGGATCTCCTGCACAAACCTGTGCTACCGCTGGTCGGTATAGTCCAGTTTTTGTTTCTAACTGGTGACTTTGCCACGGTAGAAGAAATAATTGCCCAGCTACCGGAGACCATTGAAACCGGCTATGCCACCTACGAGGACGCTCCTGGGTATCTGGCCCCCTATGCCGCGTTGCTACAGCCCTTTGTTGACCTCAAGGCCGGTAAGGGACCGGAGCAGCGGGTTGTGACCAGTGCGGGCGAACCGGTGGATGTAATGACAGCGGTCACTGCCCTGGTGGCCCAGCAGGTTCTGACCCAAGAGCTGGAGCAAATCAACAGCCTGCTCTGCGCACCGTGCCAGTGTACCCTGTGCTGTGTCGGCCCGGATACCGCCATGGCTCAGGCCTATTTTGAGATCCCGCTGCAACCCCGTGAGGCAGATTTTTTCCCGTTGGAACGCATCGATTCCACAGAATCGCGAACACATCGGGTCGATGATGAGCAGCCGCTGCAAGTCGCGGGGCGTGATTTTTTTAACCGTCCGAATCCGGTGCTGATCCACTGGCAACTGGGCTGGAGCCTGATCCTGCCCCGCGAAAGCAGGTGCCCGAATCTGGAAGACCTAGGCCGTTGCCGGGTGTATCCGGATCGACCGCAGGTCTGTCGCAGACCGCAGATCTTCCCCTACGTGCTGGAATCGATTGCGCAAGAAGGTCAATCGGTTCTTAGGCTGCGCCAGTCGCTGCTCGCGGTGGTCGACTGCCCCTATGTCCGGCTGCTGCAAGATGAGATCGCCGCCTATGCGAGCGCCTGCGAACTGGAGATGATCTTCCGGCACAACAAAGCCTAGCAAGGCACAGGAAAGAGATGGCGACCCGCAACTAAACGTCTGGAAAAAATTGAACAATACTCTATGACCATCACTGGAATTATTTGCATTCTTGTCTCTTACCTGCTGGGCGCCATTCCTTTTGGCCTAGTGGTCTCACGGGGGAGCGGCATCGATATCCGCACCCAGGGTAGCAAAAATATCGGGGCCACCAATGTCGCCCGCCTGCTCGGCAAAAAAATGGGGACACTGACTCTCATCCTGGATATGCTCAAGGGCTATGCACCGATGGCTATAGCAGCTTTCCTGATGCAGGATCAACCTCAACGTGACCTGATTATCGCCCTCTGCGGTGCGGCTTCAGTGCTGGGCCACATGTTTCCGGCGTACCTGCGATTCCGAGGAGGCAAAGGGGTGGCGACCGCCCTCGGAGCCTTTCTCTACCTGGCGCCTCTGGCGGCACTGGGCTGCCTGCTGCTCTTTGTCCTGACTGTGCGATGGTCCGGATTTGTTTCCCTGGGATCACTGCTGGGGTCGGCCTCCATTGTCCTGTGGCTCTTTCTCCTTAATGCCGCTGACTGGAAGCTGTGGCTAGCGGCCTTTATAGTGGTGATGATCTGGGCCAAGCACTATCAGAACATTGAGCGCCTGCTGCAAGGAACGGAAAAATCCTGGAAAAAAAAGGTTGAGGCGGGGGCGTGAACCAGAAGGAATGGCTGGCCATCGAACAGGCTCGGGATCTGCTACGGCTGACAGACCGGGCAACACTGGCCGAAATCAAGCGGGCATACCGCCGCCTGAGCAAGCTCCATCATCCGGATACGGCCCAGACCGTGGACGAGCAGAGTGGCGAACAGATGGTTCGAATTACCGCAGCGTACGAACTGCTGCTGCGCTATTGCAATGAATACCGGTTTCCATTACAGCGGAAAGAAGGTGAGGGCGAAGATCTTGATATCTATGACCCTGAGGACTGGTGGCAGGCGCGTTTCGGTCAGGATCCGCTGTGGAGTGGCGGCAACCTTGCTCGCTGTGGCCATTCTGTCGGCATGCAAGGCGTTTGCGAACGAACCGAAACGCATTGACCGTGCGGATGTCTTTCTCGGGATTCACTTTGATTTCCACGCGAGCCAGAACGACACGAATGTCG
>CAITZN010000203.1 GCA_903896915.1 uncultured bacterium | reverse complement strand
CCGCATCGTTAGTGTGCAGTGTGGAAAAAACCAGATGCCCGGTGAGAGCGGCCTGGACAGCATGAGTGGCGGTCTCCAAATCGCGGATTTCGCCGATCATGATAATGTCCGGATCCTGACGAAGGATATTACGCAGGATAGTGGAAAAATTCACATCAATCTGCGATTGAACCGCGATCTGGTTGAATTCCTCGTGCACCATTTCCACCGGATCTTCCACGGTGATAATGTTTATTTCCGGTGAGGCGATCTGCTTGAGGGTGGAGTACAGGGTGGTCGACTTACCGCTGCCGGTAGGCCCGGTCACCAGGACAATGCCGTGGGCCGAAGACATGAAGCTGTTGTACACCACCCGGTCCCGCCTGGAAAAACCTAGATTGTCAAGGCGCTGAAAGATCACGTCCGGATTGAGGATACGCATGACCGTCTTTTCGCCGAAGGCAACCGGGACCGTGGAGACACGGATTTCCGCCTCCTGGCCCTCATCTCTGCGGCCGATCTTAATCCGACCGTCCTGCGGTCGCCGCTTTTCGGCTATATCCATGCGTGCCAGGCTCTTAATCCGCGAGGTAATGGCCGAGTGCACGGCTTTCGGGAGTTTGTAGATGGTGTGGAGGATGCCATCGATCCGAAAACGGACCAGACAGAGATCCCGTTTGGGCTCGATGTGAATATCACTGGCCCGCTGCTCCAGGGCATAGCTGAACAGATGGTTCACCGCCGCCTTGATGTGCTGGTCGCTTGAGCTCAGTTCCTTAGTCGATGCCAGCCGCACATACTGTTCGAGGTTACCTATATCGATAGTGCTGGTGGTGCCGGTAGTGCCAAATTGGGTTTCAGCGGCGGTGATGGAGCGTTGAAACCCGAAGAATTCGCCCAGAATTTTTTTGATATCGGTTCGGGTTGACAGAGACGGACGCACCTTCACCTGGTTCGCTCGTTCTATATCTTCCAGCACCAGGTGGTTATCCGGGTGATAGGTAACAACCTCAAGGATACCATCGTGTAATTCAAAGGGCAGAATCAGGTGGTTGATGGCAAAGGACCTGGGAATCGTCTTGGTGACGATATTCATATCCAGTTCCAGTGGGTCGAGTTTTTTAAACGGAATTTTAAGACCATGACTGACGGCCCGCATGATCATCTCTTCGGTCAGCGGTACTTTTTTATCGCTACCGATCTCCAGACCAAAGGAGATGATGATATCGACCAGATCGGGCAACTCTTTATCCTGCTTAAACTCGTCGTCCTGGCGGCGACTCCCTAACTGTTGTTTGAGCAGCTTCTGCCGCTGCCTGCCTTTATGAAGAACAATAAATTGCCTCTGTTGGTCGGTAAGTAACTGTTCCTGAACGAGCAGATCGAGTAATGCTTCGCTGTTGAGAAATGACATGGGAGGGTAACCGATGGGGGTTGAAGCCGATAGTGTTCATCTTGCCCGCTCCAGCGATGGAGGAGCAAGGTTCTTCAGCATGCGCGACTTATCAAGCGGGGTGATTTAGTCCGATAAGCCAGGGCTAAGAGCGGCAGACAGAATTAAAAGGCGGCCTCCCTTAGGATTGCATCCACCAGGAAGGAGCCACACCGACGCGTGTGACCCAAGGGCTCGGATCAGTTCGGCCAGCCGTGGGCGCCGATCAGATCGACAAAGCGAACCTGTTCAATGGTCTGAACGGTTACGACGCCGTCCCGTTTTTCAACCAACTGCAGCTCCTGTACATCCTGACCGCCAACCGGCATGACCAGCCGACCGGGATCGCCCAACTGAGCAAGAAGCGGCTCGGGAATACGGGGCCCGCCGGCGGTCACCAGGATAGCGTCAAAAGGCGCTTCCGCAGGCCAGCCGACCGTGCCGTCATCAATACGCGAGACGATGTTATGATAGTGGAGCCGGTCGAACACTTTCCGCGCCCGGCCCACCAGGCCATCAATCCGCTCCACCGTAAAGACTTTTTGACAGAGACGGGAAAGGATTGCTGCATGATACCCTGAGCCGGTACCAATCTCCAGGACCTTCGACGACCCGTTGAGTTGCAGGGTCAAAGTCATGAGGGCAACAATGTAGGGTTGCGAGATGGTCTGCCCATTGCCGATCGGCAATGGAAAATCTCCATACGCATGGGCCTGCATCGCATCCTCAACAAAAAGATGCCTCGGCACCAAACGCATAGCGTCAAGAACATTCTGGTCGTTAATACCCCGGGCAATCAACTGCTCCTCAATCATCCGCTCCCGGTTGATATCAAAGGTCGAAAGTGGACTCACTTGACCTCTTCCCAGGTAAAATCTTCCACCCATTTACGATCTGAGGTGTTGAAATTGCGGAATTCGCAGCTGGTGACCATATCCTTTTCAAAAGTGACAATGATCATCTCATACCCGGCCGGGCCTACCATAGAACCAAGGACAGGCATATTGCCGAGAAATCCCGGCCGGTTTTCATAATAGACATATTCGGTCACCGTAGGAGAGACCTCCCGCCGTCCGTTGGGCTCCCCCATGTATTTCTGCACTTCTTTGGCCGTCGACTGCCCCGGCTTAATCAGAACAGCATCAGAGGCAAGATGCCTAACCTGCTTGGTGGAAGAACAACCGCTCAAAGAAAAAAGTGCCACGAAGAGCAACAACAGAATGTGACGCATCGAATTCCCTCCAGGAACAATCCGTGCAATTTAAAAAAGGTTGTCTTCATATATCGCGAACACAACCTTTTTTCAAGGCCAGACTCTCTATCCCTGGATAAATGCAACCAAAAACCGACGCGTTACACGTCTTGGGCATTACCGGGGCAAGCCGTGACGGATGACAGCGACGTGCACAAAGGCCGTTCAAACGGTGGAAGACTATTCGCCGGCTGCCCGTTCGAGGATACGGTAATTGCGCTGCACCATCTCCATGGAATCCACCAGCAGTCCAGCCTGGATCATGGCGTTTGCGTAGAGTTGCTCGACCAAATCGCCGGCAAAGCTTGCGTCACTCGCGCGCAAAACAGCCAATTTTTTGATCAGCGGACTGGCCGCGTTGAGCTCCATATCTTTTTTCATTCCCATGCCAAAGGCCTCGCTCTGCCCCGATGCCTTGAGGAGCCGCTCCATGGATGAAGTCATATAACCATCGACATTGACAATCATGGCAGGGCTTTCGACCAGACGGCTTGAGGCCTTGACTTCTGCAATCCGTTCCCCGAGGATTTCTTTCATCCACGCACAGAGCTGCTGCAACGCCTCGGCCTCGAGTGGCTCGCCGCTCTCCTTGGTTCCAGCGTCGACATTGCTCTCGGTCGATTCAGGCAAATGCAAATCGGCACGATCGGCAGAGACCAGTTTCTTACCGCTGTACTCGCCCAAATGGTTAAGGACAAAATCATCGATCGGCTCAAGGGTGTAGAAAATCTCAACACCCCGCTTCTTAAACATCTCCACATAGGGGCCATACTCAACCGCACCCCGGCTCGGACCGTTGATATAATAAATTTTGTCCTGCCCATCTTTCATCCGCCCGACATATTCATCAAGCGAGATCATTTTCCCAGGTTCACTGGCCGAGGATTCAAAACGAAGCAGCTTACCGAGATCGCCACGGTGTTCAAAATCAGAGGTCACGCCCTCTTTGATAAAGATGCCGAAGGTTTTCCAGAACTCAAGATATTTATCCGCGTCGCGCTCCGCCTCTTCACCAAGGAATTTGATAAACCGTTTAGCCAGCACCTTACGCAGCTTGATCACTAAAGCATTATCCTGCAGCGACTGCCGGGAGATATTGAGCGGCAGATCTTCGGAATCGACTACCCCTTTGAGAAAACGAAGCCATTCGGGCAGGATGTTTTCACTGTGTTGATCAATCAGCACCTTCTGGCAGTAGAGATTGACCCCAGGCTGCATCCGGCCCATGCCCAGAACCTCAAAGTTCTCCTTAGGCACATAGACCAGGGCATTGATGGCCAACGGGGCATCGGCAGAGAAATGGAGCCGGTACAAAGGCTCATCCCCGGCATTGCCGATAAATTTATAGAATTCGGTATATTCCTCTTCAGTGATCTCAGCTTTCGACCGAGTCCAGATGGCCTGGACCGTATTGACTAACTTGCCCTCGACCTTGACCGGGAACGGCACAAAGGTGGAATACTGCTGGATAATCCGCTCAATCGTGAATTTAGATGCGTAGGTTTGGGCATCGTCTTTCAGTTCAAGGATGATTTTTGTGCCGCGGTGCAGGCCCGGACAGGAACTTATGGTGTAGGTGCCGCCGCCATCAGAGGCCCATTCGAACCCTTCCTCGCCACTGAAGGAACGGGTCTGGACCCGCACGTTTTTAGCGGCCATGAACGCCGAATAAAAGCCGACCCCGAACTGGCCGATGAGGTTGACGTCTTTTTTGGCCGCCTCGGCCAAGTGCTCAAAGAAGTGTTGAGAGCCGGAATGGGCAATGGTGCCCAGATTGGTTTCCAACTCCTCCTTGGTCATGCCGATACCGGTATCAGTGAGCGTGAGCGTATGTGCTTTGTCGTCGCAGTCAATGGTGATTTCCAGGGGCACATGCGCGTCGAATTCGACTTTTTCAATCAGGCTCTGGTGCCGGAATTTTTCCAGGGCATCGGCGGCGTTGGAAACCAACTCACGAACAAAGATGTCGCGTTCGGTGTACAGTGAGTTGATAACGATATCCAGAACCTTTCTGGTTTCCGCCTGAAACTGCTTGGTTTCAACCTGTGCTTCTGTCATGGGGCTGTTCCTCTTTTATTTGGTGTTGGTAATGGTTATAAGACCGTAAATCCTAGGCTTTCCGGACAATAGTGGGACGGCGAAGCCTCTTTCATTTATCCGGGCAAAATGGTAAGCACGATTGACTCCCTGTCAAGACAACCTAAGGCCGCCTGATAGCGGCAAATACAGCAGCAACGGAACCCTATGAAACCATCAAGCTATGACGTCTGCATCATCGGCGCCGGCATTTCCGGCCTGAGCACCGCCGCCTTTCTGCACCAGCAACAGCCGGATTTGCAGGTGCTGGTCCTGGAAAAATCACTGCAACCGGGGGGGGCGATCGGCACCTACAACGAATCTGGGTACCAGGCGGAATGGGGGCCGCATGGCTTTCTCGACAACTGCGAGGAAAGCCGAACGCTGATTGGACTAGCTGGTCTGGAGCGGGACATCGCCACCGCGCCATTGGGGGCGTTTGTTCGCTACGTCTGCCTGGACGCCAAACTGCGATGCATTCCGCAAAAACCGTTACAAATCCTGAAAGAGCCGCTGATTCCCTGGGGTGCCAAGCTGAGGGTCCTGGCTGATCTCTGGAAAAAACCTCTGGCAGGGGAACCAACGGTGGCCCAGTGGACAGCACACCGGTTCGGCGCAGCCTTGCTGCCCTTTGCTGATGCGGTGTTCACCGGCACCTATGCCGGCGATATCAGTCGGTTGAAAATCGATGCGGTCATGCCGGGTGTCCGGGAACTAGAGAAGCAAAACGGCTCAGTGATCCGCGGCGTTATCAACACAATGCGGGATGCTGCCCGGCAAAAGAAAACGCCCAAAAAAGGGCTGCCAGCCATGACCAGTTTTACAGGAGGCATGGCCATGCTGCCCCAACGCCTGGCAACAGGCCTTGCCGCCAAGGGCCACCTCGTCTATGGCAACGGCGTCCATAGCCTCGTGCGGGAAACCGCTGGCTGGCGGGTGCTGGCCGAGCAGGGCGAGGTATCCTGCCGCCACCTGGTACTGGCCCTGCCAGTGAACATAAGCCTGCCGCTGCTGGCTGGAGCGCTGCCCACCATGCCGTCGCCGCTGGCAGCGATACCTGAGGCCCGCATTGCTACCGTTCTCCTTGGATTCGACGACAGCGCCCGCATTCCCTTCGGCTTTGGCTATCTGGCCCCGGAACAGGAGCAGCGTTTCACCCTGGGCGCCCTCTTCTCTTCCCACATGTTTCCCGGCCGAGCGCCTGCCGGTCGCCAATTGCTCGAAGCCCTGGTTGGCGGCCGCCATCATCCGAGACGACTTGATCTTGCCGATGACCAGATGATCGAATCGGTCTATCGTGACCTCGGACAATTGATGGAGTTGCGAGAGCCGCCCTGCTTCACGAAAGTTCTCCGCCCTCGATCCGGAATTCCCCAGCTGGAAGAGGGTTACACCGCACTGCTGGCATGGCGAAACAGTATCCATGTCGCCCATGCCAATCTCCACCTCTGCGGTTTTGGCTGGAAGGGGATCGGTATAAACGACATGACCAAAGAGGCGCGGAAGGTTGCGCTCAGAATCTGCACGCAAGCTTTGGGACAAGAGAAAAATGAAGTGAAAGGCGTTTACTTCTGACCCAGCAGCGCTTTTTCCGCAGATAAACCGCTGCTAGGGAGGATAGGGATTATTTCTTCAGTTTGGCGCAGAGCATTTCCACCTGCTCCCGAACGGATGCCTGACGGGACATATCCATCGTGATCACCTTGATGGCGTAGAGGACGGTAGAGTGGTCCCGATTATAGATGTTTCCGATATCAGCAAGCGATATACCGGTATATTTACGGGTGAGATACATGGCCATTTGCCGGGGAAAGGTGACTGACCGTTTTCGGGAGCGCGAACGCAGATCATCGATACTGACCTTGAACTGTCTGCCGATGAGGTCGCGAATAGATTCACCGGTGATCTCGACAGAACTGCCGAGAAGACCATAGATCACTTCTTTTGCTATACCCAGATCTGGCGGAACGTTGTACAGGCTGGATTTGGCCTTGATGCCGATAATCGCACTCTCTATTCGCCTCACATCGCCCTGTAGATTATCAGCAATAAAACCCACCAGTTCATCATCTGCATTCAGTCCGTGCAAGCGAAGTTTATGGCGGATAATTCTGGCTCTGGTCTCATAATCGGGAGATTCGATTCCCGTTACCAGGCCCGAAGTCATCCGGCTGCGGAAATCATCATCAATGCCGACAAGTTTGGTTGGGGCAACCGCTGAAGTCAGAATAACCCGCCGTCCCGTTTTGATCAGATAATCAAGGATGGTGTTCAATTCTTCCTGAGTTTTGTTCTTGCCGGTCAGGGTATGGATGTCTTCTACCAAGAGCATGTCGCAGTTATTGATGTATCGTTTGGAAAACTGCTCCATAGAATTAGAACGGATTCCCTTGACCATCTCCGCTGAAAATTGCTGGGCGGTCAAGTAATGCAACTGGGTAGAAGGGGCGGACTGCAGCACCTGGTGCACAACGGCCTGGGTCAGGTGGCTCTTGCCCAGCCCGGTGGTGCTGTTCATGAAAAGACAATTACCAAAGGTGGATTCACCTTTAGCCAGGGCCTTACAGGCAGAGCGAGCCAGCAGATTTGATTCGCCGACCATGAACTGCTCGAAGGTAAAGGAGGGGTGGAGCGAGCGAAGACGGACACCGCCACTTGCGACCCCAGGAAGCCGAAGCTGTCCGCGTTGGTCACTTGCAAACTGCAACGGCTTATTTTCAGCGACTTTCAGCTGCACATTGGCATTTTCCCCTAACTCTTCAGCCGTGTGGCGAATGAGGTTTAGGTAGCGATCTTCAACCCAGGCACAGAAAAATCGGTCAGGCCCCACAAGCTCAAGCACTTGATCATCCTGTCGTTGGCATTCAAGCGGTTTGATCCACAGACCGAATTCGCTTTCTGACAAGGCGCCACGCAAAGATGTTTTGATCGCATTCCACAGCATAGATCATTTCCCTTTCTTATTAAAAGTTCTTCCTGATTACCATGTAAGAATCCGCTCGAATCAATGGGGTCTATTTACTGAAGAACCAGGGATCGGTCAAAAGCAGTATGAGCTGATTTTATGCTGCAAACAAGTTGTTTATGCACACTATACAAGTGCCTGCTGTCAATAGGGTTTCCATGGGGGCAAATGCACAAACCTCGAGAATACCGTGAATTTGAAAAAAATAGATCTATAGTTAATATAATCAAAATGTTAAATGATAAACTGAAAAGTTACCAACAGGTTGCCAACAAAATGGCATCTCCATTTATCTCAGTTTTATTCAATAAATCTCGCCAATGCTCAATTTTAGTCTTAGCCCCGAAAGAGTTCTTGTAACCCCTTACCACTCCATGATTTCATGGAAAGCTCAAGCAGAGAAAAAAATTCAGTGTGTTTAGTGATTTTTTTTCCAATAAAAACAAGGGGAAAGTAACATCTCTGTTTATGTTCCATCTGTAGTACTGCCCCAACCTTTTCCTCTATGAAAAATTACGTATTTAGCTTGATGTTGTTCTGCCTCACTCCCGTGGTGAAAGGAAAATCGACAGTTCTTTATACCCGCATTTGTGTTGAAATCAGTTATTTGCAACAGAAGAATGATAAAGTTTCGCAGATCAGAACAGTGCATCTGACCACAAGTGGCAGCTGGGGCGGATATTGAACTGTCGCAGGCAATCGGGAGGGGGGAGGGATAGTGCATGTGGGGGTACAGGTTTACACATCCTGCAGAGAACCAAAACCGATACGGGCAGTTGGGGACTAATTTTCTCCCCGGGAAAATTTTCTTTTATCCAGCTTTGCTATCGCAAAAAAGGATTTTTCACGGATGGGACATTGACCTCATTGAGCATGTCGACACTCGTTCAAGCTGCCACATGGAGACTTCCACAAAAAAGGTAGCATGGCCCTCATCCGTCAAAAACAACACATCAGAACCAACGGACTCTGATTACTGCGCAACAAAATTCACCATTGGCAGCGTTTTGTCCGTTTCAGCATCAACGATTCTATTGATAAGAGCGCGGCGTAGCTCCCTGTATTGCTGCCAGCTGATCTGTCCAGATGCATAAGCTTTGCATAAATCTCTTAATTCTTTATTCATTCAAACCATTCCCGAGTTAGCCGGTAACGACGATCTGGCCGTGATGATATCTGTTTTAGCTGTCTCTATTCCTTTATCTCTCGTACAAGCCTGAATCCGGTCAGTTCATCAGGTGCACCTGAGTGATTTTTAATAAGGGTAATACTACAAGCACTCATCGAATCTTTATACGAACCACCCCGAACCTTGACGGAGGAAGAGGCGTCAACGAACTCTTGTACATTGCCAATAAAATTTTGCAATCCCCAGGCATTTGCAGCTCCTGAATTAACGCTGGTGAGGCTATTTCCCTTAAGCACCACGGAGCCCTGCTGAAGAAAACAGTTATAATCGGTGACAGGCTTTTTGCCGCCGGCCTCAGCAGCATACATCCACTCTGCATCCTTAGGAATCCGATAGGTATTGCCTGTTTTCTCCGTCAGCCATTTCGCATAACTCTGGGCATCCTGATACGAAACCCTGACAGCAGGGGCATCCGATCCTTCGGAAGTTTTCGGAGAACTTTTCCCTGTGGCCTTACAAAAGACATCATAATCCCGGAAAGAAATCTCGTACTTACCGATGGCAAATGGTTTAGCAATTGCACCACCAGCAGGGACAACAACCATATAGGGGCCTATAGACGGTTTATTTTGATCCGGAACCATATCGTAACAGACAGCCCTGACGCTGGCCCCCAATCCTGCCAAACTGGCGGAACAAGGCTTGCCTCCGCCAGCAGTAACTGGTGGAGGTTGCTTTTGCTCCGGTGCCTGTGCCGGTGCCGACGCTTGGCTAGGCGTTTGGGCGGGCGCTTGTGCTGGAGCATGTGCCGGTGCTTGAGGCTGGACTTGTGCCGTTGCGGGTGGCTGTACTTGTGCCGGTGGTTGAGGTTGCGGAGCCTTCTCCAATTTTGCAATAGCCTTGTTATAGTTCTCTACCGCCTTGAAAAGCGCCATTGATTTGGCATCGAGTTCCAAACCGGACTTGGCGAGTTCAACCGCTGCCTGCAGGTTATCGCGATTATCTTTTGCTCCGGCTTTCTTCTCGGCGAGACGAAGATACGCGGTGGCAATGGCCTGTGGAGCCTCTTTAACAACAAAGGGATCATCTGCGGCCAGTTTAGTCTTTAACCGAGACAGGGTGTCACGGGCCTGATCAATCTCGTTTGCCTGGGCATAGGTTCTTAGAGATTGCTTGAGTCCTTCAATTTCGGCGAGCTTCTGTTGACCGACAGCTTTTTCCTTAAAGGCTTTTTCGTCCTCAACAACGAACTGTCGTTCTTTGACGATCAACTCGCTACCTTTCTCAAATCGATCCCCCTTATCCAGTGATTCGTTGGCTTTGGTAAATTGTTGCTCAGCCCGGTACTTCTGGGCCTGATGCAAATACAGAGTCGATATTTTCTTCTTGGTGTCTTGCATCCTCGTGTCTTGACTATTAGCCAAAAGACCGGATATATCGGCGATTGCTTTTTGCAGCTTCGCCTCCCATTCCTTAGTTAACAAGGCGGAACCGATCAGCTTATCGACTTCATCAAACAGATTGGCAAGCTTCGCCGCCTGTTCCTGCGTTTTGGCAATATCACGTTTTTGCTGATACTCGTTGATCCCTTTAACAAGTAACTTAGAATCGGGAAGGGCTTTCAAGCCAATTTGCAGACACTTGATAGCTTGCTCGAAAGAACCGCCTTCACGGAGCGATTCACATTCCTTCAAAAACAATTCTTCAATTTTATTCCGACCAGAAACCACAAGAGGATCCCCGGCATTCTTGATTTCGATGGTATCAAGTATAGCCAAGACTTTATAGACGCTTTTTTCAGTCGGCTGAAACGTTTTCAATTCCGACTCAAACTGATTATGCAATGCCAGGATCTCTTCCTTACGTTTCTTTTCCTTTTGCAGTTCTTCTTGTTCTCCTCTTTGCTTCTCTTCAACTTTTACCTGCTGCCTGTACCCTTCTTCTGCCGAGGCAATCTCTTCTTTCTCCCTGAGCAGAGACGTTTTCATCGTCTCATCGACGTCCTGCTTTAGAGCTTGATCAAGTGTATTGCGGGCAGCATCCCAACGATAGCTATCCTTTGCGGTCCGGGCCAACTGGATATAGGCTTGTACTTGCTTTGCAATGAGCCGCTGCAACCTAATATCATCAGGGACCGCCTTTTTCAATTCGCTAATCGAGGATAGAGCCGCATCGGGCTTGCCATCAGCAATTGCTCTGTTGGCCTTGTCGAAAAGCGCTTCTACTGCGCCTTCTACTTTTTCTTTGGCCGCCGTCAGTTGATCATAACGCGACTGCAGTACTTCCCTGCTCAACAGGTTAAGGGAAGAAACCTCTTTGATAACATTGTCTCCGGCGCGCCAATCCTGAGCATCGATGGTCGGCTTCAAATCCTTGTCAAGTATGGCCAAGCCAATCTTGCCGACTTTGGCGATCAGAACGTGTTCCGGTTGCAGTTCCCTCAACTTTTTCAACACATCGCCCATACTCATCAGGTCCTGCATGGACTGGATAGATTTAAGCCGATTTCCCACTTCCGTCTCAAGACGTGCAATCTCCAACTTTACGTCCTTATCTCTCAACCTAATAGTGAGTTTATCTTTCAATTCCTTGAGCTGCGGGTTCGCATCAGAAACATCAAGACCTGTCTTGATGAATTCCCTTGCCCGGTCAAGATCATTTTTCTCTAAGCTGCTACTAGCCTCACGAACATAGGCATCAACCAATCTGCTGTCGGTAAGGAGAGGATCCCCTGGATCGATTAAGGCAACGCTGTCCATTACATTGAAAACATTTTCTTCATTGCGTGCCGGTAAAATCTTCCCCTCACTGATCAATTTTTCAAAACGTTCCCTCAACTGACTTATCAATTTTGATTGCTCGGATCTGTATTCGTCTATAATTTTATTTAACTCATTTACAGACTCTTCATCATCAGCATAAAATTCTTTAGCATCTGTTAATAATTTAATTGCCTTTGGAAAATTATACTTCTTGTGATCATAATCAATATTTTTCTTGGCTCTCTTTGAAAAAGCATTTATGATTACAGGCTTAACGTCATTTCTGTAAAATATTTTCCGATAAAACTCTTTTGAATTTTTTAGATTTACCAGAGAAATTGTTACATTTTCTTCAACTTCAGATTCTAATATGGAATTGATTTTATTTTTTAACGAGAAAATATTGTATTGATCCCATACATAAACAAGTTGTTTATTAAAAATAAATGACGTTACCATAATCGTCAGCACAGATGAGCCAATGATAACAGGTAACTTTGATTTTTTTCTCTTTATATCCTTTAAAAAATGGAGCGCAGAATCCGTCCGAGCTGTTCGGTCGAAATTCAACCCTTTTGCTAAGCCTCTCCACTGCAGACGGTTTAACTGTTCCAACCGTTTCGGATGAACCCCTTTTCCCTGGGCCTGGTCTGCACGCTCTTTGTTATAGGGATGTTTGCCGGAAAAAAGTTCATACGAAATACAGGCAAGAGCAAAGAGGTCGTCACGAGGATCTGGATCCAACCCTGCAAACATCTCCGGGCTGGCATAGGCGGGAGTGAGGGCGCCAAGAGTCGCAGCGTCGAAGGTCGTTTTTTCTCCCTCCGTATCACCAATCATCTTGGTCTTGGCGGCCCTTGCTATACCAAAATCGAAAATTTTTATCACACCGGCACGGTTAATAAACACATTGCCCGGCTTAAAATCAGAATGGACAATTCCCTTTGCATGAGCATACGACAGGCCCTGGCACATTCCTTCAATAAAAGAGATGGCCTGTTGCACAGGTAAGCCGTTGGGGTTTTTCTTAATAATATCTTTGAGCGACTCCCCGTCCAGAAACTCCATGGTCATAAAGACGGTCGATCCCTCACGGTCAAAGTCAAAAACCGTGACGATATTAGGATGGGCGAGGTCTTGTGCCTTCCGAGCTTCTCGTTGCAGGGCCTTTAGCGATTCAGGATGCTTTTTGAATTGCTCGTTGAGAATTTTGATGGCCAGATATGGGTTGCGGTCCTGGGCTTCTATTTTTCTACGGTCAATGGCCCTGAAGACCATGCCCATACCGCCTTCACCTACGAGTTCGATCAGTTCAAAGCGATCCTTGAGAACGGTTCCGACCAGAATCTGCTGCCCATCCTCCGCCAGCCAATGCTCAGGCTTACTCCAATTTGAACTTTTTGATTGTGATGACGTTCCACTTACCGTGCCCGTGACTGTAGAAACAACACCGTGATCAGGCAAGGATGGTGGGGAGGAACCGTTTTGAT
>CAITZN010000202.1 GCA_903896915.1 uncultured bacterium | reverse complement strand
GGCGTATCCCTATTTGACAAAGAAAAGTACGATCTCGATGGCGATCAGAATGATGATGATCCATTCCAGCATGCTGGAATGGATCATCATCATTCTGATCGCCATCGAGATCGTACTTTTCTTTGTCAAATAGGGATACGCCATCCCGGCAGGGAAGGAAAGAAGAATGTCCTTTCCCTTTGCCCTCCGGGTTCAGGATGTTTATCCTACCCACAGAGGGTTCTTTCTTCCCCCTTTCCACTCTTGCCAGGAGAAACCCATGAAAATTCTGATAACCGGCGGCACCGGTTTTGTTGGCAAAGCCCTAACCCATCGACTGTTGGAGCTGGGGCATGAGGTAACGGTTATCGGCAGCAGCCGCAGTTGCCGTCTTGCTGCCCATCCGCAACTGACCTACATCTCGGCGGATACCACCCGGCCGGGTCCCTGGCAGCAGGAGGTGGCGAAGCAGGACGGACTGGTCAATCTGGCCGGTCGTTCAGTCTTCAACCTCTGGACACCCGCCTACAAAGAATCCATTTACAACAGCCGCATCCTCACCACCAGAAATCTGGTGGCTGCCCTGCCCGCAAACACCGAGGTCGTGCTACTCAGTACCTCGGCCGCAGGTTTCTACGGGGATGGCGGCGAAACGGAAAAGACGGAGACCAGCGCGAGCGGCAATGATTTTCTCGCCCAGGTCTGTCGCGACTGGGAGGCTGAGGCCGACAAAGCCACCGCAAAAGGAGCACGAGTGGTGCTGATGCGTTTTGGAGTCGTGCTCGGCAAAGGAGGCGGCGCCATCGCTACGATGAAAACCCCTTTCCAGCTGGGATTGGGAGGGCCGATCGGCAGCGGCGACCAGTGGTTTCCCTGGATTCATCGGGACGATCTCGTAGGTGCAATCCTCTTCCTCCTTACCGCTGAAGAGTGCCGGGGTCCCTTTAATTTTTCCGCCCCTGAGTCGGTGCGGCAGAAGGATTTCGCTCGTCAGTTGGGGGCCGCCCTCCATCGTCCCGCCTTCCTGCCGACCCCGGCCTTTGTCATGCGCCTGATTCTGGGCGAGTTTGGCCGTTCCCTGCTCCAAGGCCAAAAAGTCCTACCCAAGGCCCTGACGGAGAGCGGCTATCTGTTCACATATCCGGAACTGCAACCGGCCCTCAAGGAGATTGTCGGTGGCTGATAAACGCTTTGTTGCCGCAGCCCTCTTCCCCTGCACGGCCCGCGAACTCTACGACTGGCACCGCCGCGCCGGGGCGCTGGAACGGCTCATCCCCCCCTGGGAAAAAACCTGGGTTCGGTCACGAAAAGGTGGGATCGATCCGGGCGGCCAGGTGGTGATGCAGATGTATGCCGGTCCGGTTCCCTATACGTGGCAGGCCCGCCACATCGAAAATAGCGTTGGAGTAATGTTTAAGGATATCCAGGAACGAGGCCCCTTTGCCCGCTGGACCCATACCCACCGCTTCACCGACACCCCAGATGGGGCGCAGCTTGAGGACCAGATCGACTACGCCCTGCCTGCCCATCCGATCCTGCCCGATTTTTCGACCACCCTGGTCAACAACACTCTGGAACGAGTCTTTCGGTACCGTCACGCCACCTTGGGCGAAGACATTCGTCTGCACCACCGCTGCAGCCGCACTCCGCTGCGCCTGCTCATCAGCGGCGGCAGCGGAGTGCTGGGCTCGGCCCTCCGTCCCCTGCTGACCACTGGCGGCCATGAAGTATGGACCTTGGTCCGGCGGCAGCCTGATCGCAGTAAAAAAGAAATCTATTGGAATCCTGAGCAGGGCGAGCTCAACCTTGCCGGTTTGCCTGCCTTTGATGGGGTCATCCATCTGGCTGGCGACAATATCGGCGAAGGACGCTGGACGCCCGATAAAAAGAAACGGGTCATCGACAGCCGGGTCCTGGGCACCGGCCTGATTGCCCGTACCCTCGCCAATCTGCCGGTGCGTCCCAAGGTCCTGCTCAGCGCCTCAGCCGTCGGCTTCTACGGCAACTGCCTTGATTGCTGCATGCGCGAAGAGGACAGCGCCGGTCCGGATTTCATCTCCGATGTCTGTTCGCTGTGGGAGCATTCGGCCCTTCCTGCACAGGATGCCTGTATACGCACCGTCTTCATGCGCATTGGGGTGGTCTTAAGTCCCCGAGGCGGTGCCCTCAATCGCCTGATGGCCACCTCGGCCTTGGGTTTTCCCAGCCGTTTTGGCAGCGGCGAGCAATACATCAGCTGGATCGGCATCAACGACATGGTCGCGGCCATCCTCCACGCACTGACCTGCGAAAGCCTGGTCGGACCGGTCAACATCGCTGCCCCGCAACCGGTAACCAACAGCCAACTACTGCGAACCCTGGCACGCGTGATGCGCCGCCCACTCCTGCCCCCGATTCCTGCGCCCCTGCTGAAAACCCTTTACGGCCAGATGGCTTCCGAGGTATTACTCGGCGGTTGCCGGGTTGCCACCGACAAACTGCAGCACTCCGGGTACACCTTTCGCCATGCCGATCTGGAACAGGCCCTGCGACATCTTCTCGGAAAATTTTCAGACATCGGTCAGGCCGGAGAATTCGTAGAGTGAGCTGGAAATTCAAGAGTCTCCTCCTGGTGATGATGACCACAGCCCTGGCCTGCGGTTTCCTCCACCATCTTATTCCACCCGCAACGCTCAACTTCGAACGTTTGCATATTTTCCTCTTTAACCTGTGCAGCGGCGGCACCCTGCTGCTCTATTATACCGAAGGGAGCCACAACCTGTCACGGCGAGTGATGCTCTTTCTAGTTTGTGCCATCGCCTTTGCGCTGTGCGCCTTCCTGCAGTGGTATCTACCGGCACTGCTCATCCCCCTTGTCCTGGCGACCCTGGTCGAAGGGGTGCGGGTGGACCACTTCGGCAGCCGTTTTCCGAGAGCCCTGTTCTCGGCTAACGAGCCGGTTGCCCGCAAATTTCACCAGGCAGCGCTGCTCTGCCTTTCTCTGGGTCTGCTGTTTTCGAGCCCGGTGATCCTCAATTCAGTGTACCTTAAATGGTTCACCATCGAAAAACTGAAACTCGATACCTTTTTCCTCGGTTTTTCCTTCCCGATTTCGCTAATCTCAATGTCGGTCATCTTCACCCTGATGAAAAAGGAAGAACTGCGCCTGACCGCTCTGCTCAAGGAGGCAGCCTTCTGGATCATCAACCTGGGCGTTATCGTCTTTTTCCTCTTCATCCTTGCCGGGCTCTTCAAATCCCAGGTCGCCATCGCCACCCTCCTCTTTTTAACCGTAGCCTTTATCCTCTACCTCTACTGGCATGAGGGCATCCAGTTGCAGCAGAAGGCCTTTCTAACCTCCGGTATCCTCTTTCTCGTGATCACCTCGATTACCGGCATCGCCTATATCCTGCTCACATTCTCCAGCCACTACACCCCGGAGATCAGCCAGCCTCTGCTCCGTCTCCACGCCTTCACCGCCCTCTATGGCTGGAATATCAGCGGCCTGGTGGTGATCAGCCGACACGGCGACTTTCCCCTCCAGCTCCATTCCCGTAAGGTAATACTTCTCCACTGGCTGACCGTACTTCTGCTCTGCCCTCTCGGATATTTCCTGCCGGTATTTGCCGCACTCGCCCTGCTCACCTACAGTTGGTTGCTGGTCCAGCTGTTTTTCAACCAGGGCACGGTAGACGAACGTTTGACCGATGTGCAAAAAGAAACGCTCCAAGCCGCAGCATCTTCATCAGACAATCGGAACTGACAAAAACGCAGTTCCCGCAAAAGCTCTCAAAAATTTCCCCCAAAAACCAAAAATTTTGCAGCATGACGCGAATCGCGCCGCGACCCTCTCCAGAGGAGCGTGAGCAACGGTTTCCTGTCGCTTTCATTTTTTCTAAAAACACCATCGACAGAGGGAAACAGGCTGTTTATTATATACATAGATATTTCTGTCCATTTCATTTGTATCAATTGCCGCAGGTGCCAAGAGGGCGAAATCATGGCTACAAAAATAATCCAAAAATATTTCGTCAACCAGCAAGATGAGGTGACGATCCAATGTCGGACCTGTGGCAGGACGCAAACCTTATTTATTGCTAGCCCCGAGAATAAAAAACATTCGTTCAATATCAATTGCCCCTGTTCCGCATCCTTTTCAGTGACTCTCGAATTTCGCCAGGATTACCGAGAGAAAACCCACATCATCGGCCATTTTCGCGCCCTCTCGACGCCAAGGGCACGAGCTCGGAGCTGCATAATCGCCGACCAGTCCAAAGGCGGTCTGCTTTTGCAGATAACAGAAGAAGTGCCAATCAAGCAAGACGATCACGTAATAGTCAGCTACCGACCGGATAGCAGTTTCTCGCAGGAAATCGAGAAAACCCTCCGTGTTTGCCATTACCATCCAGAGCATGGTATAGGCGGTGCCTTTATCGACCCCCCTCCGCAACGTGAGACACGGCCCCGCCAAGTAGCATTGCACTGATTGCAACACTCTCTGGCAATCTGAGAAGTATTACAACCTCGCAATGAATGAATCTCCTCTCGCCAAAGCTGCTGCCGCCATACAGACTGCGACCAAAACAGTAGCGTTGACCGGGGCTGGAATTTCGGTGGGCAGCGGCATCCCTGATTTTCGCAGTCCAGGCGGACTCTGGACCATCTTCTCCCCGGAGGAATACGCAACCCTCGATGTTTTTTACCGCAATCCGGCCAAGGCCTGGGATCTTTACCGGGCGTTGGGCAAGGTCCTGCTCGGCAAGAGCCCCAATCCTGCCCACCAAGCCCTGGCAGAACTCGAACAGCAGGGAAATTTAAGCGGCATCATCACCCAGAATATCGACAATCTCCACCAGCAGGCTGGTAGCAGTCAGGTCTTCGAGATCCATGGCGACCATCAACATCTGCACTGTTTGCAGTGCGACCTTCTCCAACCCATCGAAGCGGTTCACTATCAGACGACCGTGGTGCCGCGTTGCCCACACTGCGGATTTCCCCTTAAACCGAACGTGGTTCTTTTTGGCGAAGCGGTCCGCGATCTTGAGGTTATTCACGATTTCATCAAAGATTGCGATCTCTTGCTGGTGATCGGCACCTCCGCCCAAGTCTATCCGGCTGCGGCCTTACCGTCGATGGTTCGCCATAGTGGCGGCCGCATCTTCGAATTCAATAAAGAGCAGGCCCTGGAGTCCAAGGAACAGGGAAGAAGGTCTAGGGATGAAAATTATTATTTTGTCCCCGGTGATGTCGGCAAAACCCTGCCACTGCTGGCTAATGCCTGCCGCCAGGTATGATTGGTCCCCACAAAACCACTTTTTCGACCTCTCCTTGCGTTTCTCCACGATATACTGTATAAGTTATCCTAAATGCATTCCGCATTTTTTTTCTCAAGTTTTGAACATTCCAAGACGGTTGCCTGACCAATCCCGGTCGGGCGTTTTTTGTTGTAGTAGTATACCGAACGTCTTCCCTCTTTAACGCGCTAGCACCAGCTAAGATGGAAAACGGACGGGATTGACAGTCAGGCTCTTGCATTCTGGATGGGGTCGTCTGTTAACGGACAACAGGGACATACCCCGCAAGGCGTAGACCCACCCCAGGATATATCAAGACACTGCCGCTCATAAGGAGTAGCCTGATGACAACAGACAATTTCGCCCACTTTGGCCTGCACCCCGATCTTTTGCAGACCGTTACCGACCTCGGATTCACCGACCCCACCCCCATTCAACAGGCGACCATTCCCCTGCTGCTGGCCGGCCAAGATGTTATCGGCCAGGCCCAGACCGGCACAGGAAAAACCGCCGCTTATGGCCTCCCTCTGCTGCACCGGATCATTCCGCGCCAAAAAGGCGTACAGGCGCTAGTTCTGGCCCCGACCCGCGAACTGGCTATCCAAGTTGCAGACGCCATCCAGCGCTACGGTAAACAACGGGGCATTTCCGTGCTCCCCGTCTATGGCGGGCAATCCTATCAACTGCAGCTCCGTAGCCTCCGCCAAGGGGTCGAAGTAATTGTCGGCACTCCGGGACGCCTGCTCGATCTGATCAAGCAAGGGTCTCTTGACTTAAGCACCGTCCAGACCGTAGTTCTGGATGAGGCCGATGAGATGCTCAGCATGGGTTTTGTCGAAGATATCGAGCTGATTCTGGACCGCATCCCAACGGAGCGGCAGACCATGCTCTTTTCCGCCACCATATCCAAACGAGTGATGGGTCTTTCTGCCCGCTATCTGCGAAATCCGCAAACTGTCTCCATCACCCCGAAACAACTGACCAGCACCACCATCGAACAGCGCTACTACCTGGTCAATCATCAGGAAAAAATTGCGGCTCTGGCCAGACTGTTTGAAATGGAAACCATCGACAGTGCCCTGATCTTTGTCCGCACCCGTCTCGGCACCGGCGAACTGGCTAACCAGCTAAGCTCCCGCGGATTTGCCGCAGAAGCTCTCAATGGCGACCTCAGTCAGGACGCCCGCATTCAGGTGCTCACCCGGTTCCGCAATGGCCAGGTCAAAGTCCTGGTGGCCACCGATGTCGCTGCCCGCGGCCTGGATATCGACGACATTTCCCATGTCTTCAATTTCGATCTGCCCGACGATCCTGAGGTCTATGTGCACCGGATAGGGCGCACCGGCAGAGCCGGACGTGAGGGAATAGCCATCTCCCTGCTCTCGCCAAAGGACCGCTGGCAGCTGCGGAGAGTCGAGGAGTACACCCGGTTTAAGCTCAAAGTAGCGGAGCTGCCGACAATTCAGCAGATCGAGAATCACCGTCAAGCCCTCTTGATGGAGCAACTGGAGGTTTGGATTAATCGAGGCCGCTGCCGCCGGGAACGGGAAGTTGTGGATATGCTGATGCTGACCGGCCATACTCCGGAGGATATCGCCGCCGCAGCCCTCAAACTGGCCCGAGGGGACGAGAAAAAACGACCCATTGACCCCATCACCCCCATCAAGGAAGAACAATTCAGCTCAAGGGACCGGGACCGCAACAAAGGGGACCGATTTCCCAAACGATCCGGGCAGGGAGGCCCTTCTGCTGGCCGCCGTGGATCAGACCGCGATAAGGACATGGTGCCTCTGCGACTTGATATCGGCAGGGCCGACGGCGTCGCTGTCAACCATGTAGTGGCGGCCCTGTCCCATTTTTCCGGCATCACCGGCAGCCAATTGGGCAAAATCCGGATAGAAGACAAATCGACTCTGGTCGATGTGCCGGAGCAGATGGTCGGAAAATTGCTCTCGAAAAACGGGGCCTATCGGATTGGACGCCGGACGATCAATCTCGAACGAGCCTGAGCTGATCGAACCAGCGATATAACCTTAAAGGGTGAGGAGTTTCCCGCAGGATCGGAAAACTCCCCACCCTTTTCCCTTTTGATTCCATCAATAAAATTGTTACCTTTCTTCTCTTTTTTTGATGGCCGATCACTTGATGTCGCGCTATATTGGCTCCCAAATTATCACCATCCGTACTGCACTAAGGGGGTACACAATGACCATAATGATCGGCATCCATCAAAAACAGGACAAGGTAGATAAACTTTACGAATCCATGGGGCTTTATGCCGCATCGCTCACCGCGATCGGACCCTTTGTATCCAAAGAAGAAGCCTTGGCCTGGCAACAGGACCTGACAGATAAGATCACTGACAGTAAAATTATCGAACCTGCCGGATCCGAGGATGCGCTTCTTCCCTGGTACGGTTTTTCCTTTGAAAAATGAAGTGCCCTTGCGGGGCCTTAATGACACTGGTCGACTAACCAGCGGCTCTTTGCTTACCACCGGCACCTTCTCCGCAGTATTGCTCTCCCGTGATAGACAATCGCGAGAGGTCTTTTCTCCGAAACATGCAACCGAAAGACCTCGAGCCCAGCGCCATCGACACAGGCTCTTTCCCGCCATCCATCACACTATTTTTCCGCAGACCATGCATCTGCACAGTCCACCATCACTGAGCCAAATTCACGGAATATCAGTTTAGTTCTTCTCTTTCTTTCTCTTTTCTGATCCATACGACTTCCTTTGCTATGCGGAATTCCGTCATGATATTGTTTTTTCTATTTGCACCTGTTTTTGCGTTACAGAACCGTCAATCAGGCCTCGGTCGACCCGTCGTCGAACAACTCTTCATCACCATTGATCCAGGCAAATCGCCATGCATATTCTGTTAACTGCTCTCTCCCTTATCCTCATCGGTGGCATCCTGCCGTTGCTGATGCACCGCTGGTTTCGCTTGTCAAAAATCGTGCACATCACAACCGTCACCGCCGGTTGCCTGACCGGCCTTTACGGATTGTACGCCGTCTGGCAACAACAGGCTGAAGCCCTCTTTTCCTGCTCATGGCTGCATGTATTCACGCTCGCGTTTGCCTTGGATTCCCTTTCCATGTTCTTTCTTCTCCCGGTTTTCCTCGTCTCGCCGTTGATTGCCCTCTACGGCTATCATTATCTCGACAAACCGACAGCCAGCTGGCGGGTAGCGGTCAACAATTTTTTCTTCAGCCTGCTGATCGTATCGATGGCCCTGGTGACCGTTGCCGCCAATATCATGACCTTTGCTCTGGCCTGGGAACTGATGTCACTATCTTCTTACTTTCTGGTGATGTTTGATTTTGAAAAAGAAGAAACGCAGCGGGCCGGTTATCTCTACCTGCTCTTTACCCAAACCGGGGCACTATGCATTTTTGCCGCCTTTGCGGTGATATCCAGCCATACAGGTTCCCTATCCTTTGCCCATATCGAACAATTGCCTCACGGTGTCAAACTGGTAGCCTTTTTCCTGGCGTTTGTCGGCTTCGGCTCCAAGGCAGGCGTCTTTCCTTTCCATATCTGGCTGCCCCATGCTCACCCCGCCGCACCTAGTCATGTCTCTGCTTTGTTGTCAGGGGTGATGATCAAGATGGGCATTTACGGGATTCTGCGAATATATATTCTCCTTGACGACCCGAGCCCTATCATTCCCCAAACGGTTCTCATCTGCGGGATGCTCTCCGGAGTACTCGGCGTGATCTACGCGCTTGGCAAACAAGACATCAAACGATTGCTCGCGTATAGCAGCATCGAAAACATCGGCATCATCCTCATAGGAGCCGGCCTCGGCATGCTGGGTATTTCGTCAGGAAACCGTATCATGGCAGCCTTCGGTTTTGCCGGTTGCCTGCTGCATGTACTCAATCACGCTCTGTTTAAATCCCTGTTATTTATGGGATCCGGGGCGGTTCTGCATACAACCGGGACTCGCCATATCGATCAACTTGGCGGCCTGATGAAGAACATGCCGGTTACAGGCCGGACGTTTCTCGCTGGTTCGGTTGCCATCTCCGGATTGCCGCCGTTGAACGGCTTTATCAGCGAATTCCTTATCTACTATGCAGGCTTTCAGGGTTTGGGGCTGCATGGTGCAGCTTTTCTCTTCTCCATGTCCACCATCATCGCCTTGGCTGTCATCGGTGGCCTGGCCTCAGGCTGTTTTACTAAAGTGATCGGCGTAGTTTTTCTTGGTGAACCGCGCAGCGTCAGGGCACAAAAAGCAGTTGAGTGCGGCCGCGCCATGCAGGCGGCAATGATTCTTCTCGCCCTGCCCTGCCTACTTATCGGCATCTGGCCGGAACCTTTTATCCGCCTGGTTTTCGCCAGTCTGCACGACATGAGCCCGCTGGCAACAATCTCACCGGAAATCCTCGGCACCATTCCCCAAAATTTGGCGATGGCAGCCCGTCTCTTTCTCGGCCTGCTTTTCGTCACCATCATTCTCCGCCGCCTGCTGTACCGTGCTAAACCCATCAGTCAAAGCAGTACCTGGGGCTGCGGTTTTACCCAACCCACTGCCCGCATGCAATACACGGGAACCTCATACGCCCTGAGCATGGTCAATTTCCACCGCCCCTTCGTAAGGGTCAGAACACAATATTCGGGTATCACTAAAATTTTTCCCAGATGGGCCGGGTACGCTTCCAAGGTGGAGGATATCGCTGAAATCGGTCTCCACCGCATGTTAATCCAGCCCCTCATCTGGGTTCTGGACAGACTGCGCTGGATCCAACACGGCCATATTCAGCTCTACATCAGTTACATCATCGTGACCATCGCGGTCCTGCTCCTGGTCGTGTAGAGCAAGCCCACCCCGTTTTTTGCAAGATCGAGGTCTACCATGGAATCAATCATCGCCCTTGGCATCGCACTAATCAGTGCCCCGCTTTTTCCCGGCATCATTCTCAAAATCAAGGCCCTCTTTGCCGGCAAGAAGGGACCGCCGCTCCTTATTAAATATTACACCCTTGCCAAACTCCTCCGCAAAGGCTCGGTCTACAGCACCAGTACAACTTTCGTTTTCCGCATGGGACCCATTGTCTCCTGTGCTGCTGCCGTCATGGTGTTCCTGTTCTTTCCCTTTGCCGGCATCCCGCCTCTGCTCTCTTTTCATGGTGACGCGGTCGTCCTCTTTTATATCCTCGGTATCGGCCGCTTCTTCACCATGGCCGCCGCGCTCGATACCGCTTCGCCCTTCGAAGGCATGGGCGCTGCTCGTGAGGCATTTTTCGCCACCCTGTCGGAAGCCGCCGTATTTGTAGTACTCATTCTCTTCTACCGAATGAACGGTTCGCTCAGCCTGGCAGCCTATTTCTCTGGGCCGCACGCTATCTCGCTGGCTGGCCCCCAAGGCGCCCTGCTCCTGCTGGTGATAGTTTCCCTGTTCATGACCCTGCTCGCCGAAAATTCCCGGGTACCGGTTGACGATCCAGCCACTCATCTGGAACTGACCATGATTCATGAAGTGATGATTCTGGACCACAGCGGCCCCGATCTGGCGCTGATCGAACTCGGTTCCTTTTACAAATTATTTTTCTACGCCGCCTTTATCGCCTGCCTGATCAGCTCCCCAATCCAGGCCGGACCTTTCGCCAACACCCTGCTGTTCTATAGTCTGCTCACCGCGGTGTATGTGGCTATCGGCATCACCGAGTCGATTACGGCACGCCTGAAGATGAACCTGGTACCCAAATACATCCTCACCTCGTTTGCCCTGAGCTTTTTTGCAATTATTCTCACCATGGAAATTTTCTGATGATCAACAACATTGATGTCATTCTCGTTCTGATCCTCCTCTCGGTCCTGCTGTCACTGGGTTCAAGCCGCATGATGACGCTGATTAAAATCATGGCACTCCAAGGCGCCTTGGTCTCGCTCGCTCCAATTTTCCTGGACCAACATAGCCGCCTCAGCAGCGGCGGAGTCCTCTTTTTTCAGCTCATGTTCCTGATCAAGACGGCACTTATTCCCGGCCTTCTCTATATGGCAGTAACAAAAATCTCGATCAAACGGGAAGTGGAGCCGATCATCGGCTATCACGCCTCCATTTTTACCGGGCTTGGCCTTATTCTGCTTTCGGTCTACATCACCCAACGGTTGGGACTCTCCCTGCACGGCGATTACGCCGTGCTGCTGATCACCGCTATCACCACCTTGAGCGGCGGCCTGTTTCTGATGATGAGTCGTACCAAAGCCATCACCCAGGTCATCGGGTACCTGATGCTGGATAACGGCATCCATCTGATGGGCATGGCCCTGACCAAACACTCACATAATCTGTACATCGTCGAATTCGGTGTGCTGCTCGACCTGCTGGTCGGTGTCATGATCATGGGGATCATTCTCCACAACATCAACCGCACCTTTGACGATGTCGACACCATGTACCTTGGACAATTAAAGGATTGACGCTATGCTGGAATCCGTCTTCTTGCTGCCCCTCGTTGTGGGCCTGCTCACCCTCTTTCTCCCGGTGAGATTGGGAAGAATCGCCCTGGTGGTCACTGCTCTGCTCCACCTGCAGATCACTCTTCTCAATTGGCTCCATCCGTTCCCCTCCAACTTTCCAGGATTCTTCGGCAGCGCGCCGGCTGGTCTGCTGGTGCTGCTGGTAACCTCGTTCATCTTTGTCTTCATCTCCCTGTACGGCATCTTTTATATGAAGGAGCAGGAGATGCAGAGCGAACCGATCTTTATCGGCTGCATGCTGCTCTTTTTGGGGACTATGAGCATGGCTGCCCTGGCTGACCATCCAATTGTCCTCTGGATCGCAATTGAGGCCACCACCCTGGTCAGCGCCCCACTTATCTTTATCAACCGGTCAAAAAAAGCTTTAGAAGCCACCTGGAAATATGTCCTGATCTGCTCGGTGGGCATCGCCCTGGCCCTGCTCGGATTTTTCTTCATCACCCTGTCCATGGATCATGCCGGCCTTGATGTTCCCCTGACCTTTTCCTCACTCAACACTGCCGCCCGCCAGTTGGATCCGGTCTGGCTCAAAACTGGATTTATTTTTATCCTCATCGGCTTTGGCACCAAAATGGGGTTAGCGCCAATGCACACCTGGCTGCCAGACGCCCACAGCCAAGCCCCGAGCCCCGCCTCAGCTCTGTTGTCCGGGGCCCTGCTTAATTGCGCATTCCTCGGCATCTACAAGGTGCACACCTTGATGGTGCTGGCCGGCCTCGGAGCCTTTTCCGGTTCGCTGCTTATCGCCTTCGGCCTCTTTTCCATCGTGGTTGCCGGAATATTCATCCTCCACCAGCCGGATTACAAACGGATGCTCGCCTATTCGAGCATCGAGAACATGGGGGTTATCGCCTTCGGAGTCGGGATCGGCGGTCTGGCCTTGTACGGGGCGATGCTCCACCTCATCCATCACTCGCTGCTCAAATCTTCGCTCTTTCTCTCCGCCGGCAATCTCGTGCTCGGCTTCGGCACCAAGATGGTGGCAAAATGCGGCAACATGGTCCGACTCATGCCCAAGACCTTCGTTGCTTTTTTTGGAGGCTTTATCGGCATATCCGGCCTGCCGCCCTTCGGAATTTTTATCAGTGAATTTATGATCGTCCTCGGGGCGTTCCAGACCGGCCATCCTGTTGCCGCAACGCTGTTCATTGCCAGCCTGATCCTCGTAGTGGCGGGATTTGCCCAGATTGTCACCTCCATGTCGTTCGGTCCATGCCAGGAGGAAATTCTGGTGCAGGAGCAGATACTTCGGGTTGTGCCACCCCTTGCGCTGCTGCTGACGTCTGTCATTCTCTGCATCTGGATGCCCGAAGCCCTCTACCAGACCATTATCAATGCCATCACTGTGATTGGAGGCACCATCCATGGGTAATCTTTTGCAGATAAAAAACGGTGAGGTAGTGGAACGGCAGCGAATTCCCCAAGTCGACTTTGCCCGATTTTTCAGAATCATGACCGACTTCGTTGCCAATAACGGCTACATCGTCCAGTTCTTCGCCTACGCCGAAGAAGGCCGAACCAAACTGATGGCAGTAGTGCGCAACAGTAATCTCTTTATTATCAGCACGGTGGTGGACAGCGAATTTCCTTCCCTCACCTTGACCATCGGCACCAAATTCCATCTGTTCGAGCGGGAGATTGCCGAACAATACGGCATCCGGCCTGCAGGCCACCCATGGCTGAAGATGGTCCGGTATCACGCGAACGTAACCGGCAAACCTGATGTTTTTGGCAATAACTATCGTGTCGACATTCCGGGGAAATACAATTATTTTCAGGTGCAGGGCGAATCTATCCACGAAGTAGCGGTCGGTCCGGTGCACGCCGGTATCATAGAACCGGGCCATTTCCGCTTCCTGTGTTCTGGCGAAGAAGTTTTACATCTTGAGATCCAACTGGGCTACCAGCACCGAGGCATCGAACGAATGCTGACGGAGGTACCGCAACAGCGACTGCCCATCCTCTGCGAGGCCATTGCTGGCGATACTGCTATCGGCCACAATCTTTGCTGCTGCCAGGCAATCGAGGCATTGGCCTGCATTACGATCGATAGAGGGGCGAGCACGGTGCGGACCATCGCTCTGGAACTGGAACGGATTGCTAACCACCTCGGCGATCTCGGGGCCCTGAGCGGTGATGTCGCCTTTCATCCGCCTGCCGCCTATTTCGGTCGCATGCGGGGAGAATTCCTTAACCTGCTGCTCGTGCTTTGCGGCAATCGCTTTGGCAAAAGCCTGATCCGGCCCGGTGGTGTCTCCCAGGTCATGACCGGGGAACAACGTGACATCATCAAAAATAAAATCAAAGAACTGCGACCGGAGATCGAGCATGTCTGCAATCTACTGTTCTCTGCCCACACCGTGCTGGCCCGCTTTGAATATACAGGGACGGTCGGACGAAAGATGGCAGATGAATTGGGAATGGTGGGCTACTGCGGCCGGGCTTCGGGGTTGGAATACGACGTACGCGAGTTTTTTCCGACCGAATGTTATGCCGATCTTCCCGCTAATACCAACAAGGTCACCAACGGCGATGTCTACAGCCGGGCCATGGTGCGGCAGGAAGAAATCATGCACGCTCTCACCCTGATTGAAATGCTGCTGGCCAAGGAGGAGGAACCGCATCGGAGGGTGTCCTTGGCAGCCCACCAACTGGCCCCGGACAGCTTTGTCGTCACCCTCAACGAAGGATGGCGCGGTGAGGTTTCCCATTGCCTGCTGACCGACTCTGAGGGCAAGATTGCCCGCTACAAGGTCAAGGATCCCTCGTTCCACAACTGGACTGGCCTGGCCATGGCCCTGCGCAACCAAGAAATTTCTGATTTCCCGTTGTGCAACAAGAGCTTTAACCTCAGCTACTGTGGTTTTGATCTCTAAGGACAGACAGGGACAGAGATGGACACGAAGAACAGGACAGTATACGCGGAACGCGACACGATAAGGAGTACAGCATGTTCAAAGTAATCAGCAATAGACTGGAGCAAGGGTACCGAACCACCACCTACCCAAAAGAGCCCATCCAGCTGTATTCCGGCTTCCGGGGCCTTCCTGAGATCAACAGCCAGTGCGATCCGGTTATAGTCCGCCAGTGTGCGGACCTCTGCCCGCAGGAGGCGATTCTGGCGGCGGAGAAAAAGATCGATCTTGGCCGCTGCACCTTCTGCGGAGAATGCGCTCAGGTGGCCGATGGCGCTTTTGTCCGTTTCAGCCAAAACTTTGAAATGGGGACCGCTCATCGCGAAGACCTGATTACCAGCGGTTCGCTGCCCGATCTTGCTGCCCACGCCAAAATCCATTTTAAAAAATTGTTCGGCCGCTCCCTACAACTCCGTCAGGTCTCAGCCGGTGGCTGTAATGCCTGTGAAGCCGATACTAACGTATTGAACACCCCGTTTTTCGACCTCTCCCGCTTCGGCATCGACTTTGTCGCGTCGCCTCGGCACGCCGATGGTCTCCACGTCACCGGACCGATTACCGTCAATATGAAGGCCGCCCTGCTGGCGACCTATGAAGCCATACCCGCGCCCAAGCTGGTCATCGCCAGCGGCTGCTGCCCTATCTCCGGCGGACCCTTTCACGGTTCCGGCGAGATTGTAGGTGATTTGAACTCGCTCATCCCGGTTGATCTCTATATCCCCGGCTGCCCACCGCATCCCCTCACCACCCTGCACGCCCTCCTGGCCTTTTTCAAATAAGATCGCTTAGCCACCGAAACCATCCTTTTCCAGGTCCGCAAGCACCTGATTGGTGGCAAAGGCCTGCGCGATGGGGTTTTGACAATACCTTTGCACATCAGCCATCGTATCGATATCGCGCAGAGGGCGTTGCAGCGCGACTGACATCCCGCATTCCTCGCACCTTTGCAGGGTGACGCGAAGCACCTGATCCGTACTCCAGGGGATTTCCTCCAAGATGCTGGACCGATACCTCTCCCGCTGCAAGGCGATCAGGCAGTAGCCTCCATCAATAACCGGTACCATTGCAGCGTCATGTAAGGCAAGCGCAGCGGATGCATTGACCAGGATATCGGCATCAAGACCGGGGATGTCGCTGCCCACGAGAATCACCTGGTCGATATTTTCGGCAAAACAATACTCAAATGCAGCGGCCATCCTTGCCCCGATACCTTCCCCTTGCTGCGCTATGACCTTGGCAGCGGCAGTCACCCATGCTACCGGTAAAACGCTCCTCTCCGTGCCGTCATGAAACAGATACAGAGGAAAAGCACAGGCCTGTATGTTGCTGAGAATATCAGCAACCATGGCTTGATAGAGACGGCAGGCGCCGCCCGCCCCGAGCCCTCCCGCCAGCCGGGTTTTCACCTGACCCGGCACGGGTACCCGTACGAATAAGGCGACGACAGGGGACCTATTCAGCTTGTTCATGCTGCTGTTTTGCGAGCATTTCGTTACGACGTGCTTGAAAGTCAAGCAGCCAAAATAATGGGGCAAGGATCCCCAGATACCAGACAAGGCAGAGCAGACCGGCAAGCGCATTCACGATTCGCAAGTTTATGTAAGGAGCTATGCGCCGATCGTAAAAGCTCAGACAGGGATATCGTCCGGTGCCGAGCAGCGGACGGCACCAGACATCCAGGAAAAAAAACAGCTGCCAGGAATTTTCCCGGATGTATCGCCCCAGGCGATAGAAGATTCTGGCCGATCCTATCAGCCCCCATTCCTGACAAACCATGCACCAGAGGAGACCGAAAAAAGGCGACAGGAGCAGCTTGCCGGAGTCGTGCTGGACTCGATACACCTGCGGAGCACGACTAAAAAAAGCGAGCTCACCGATGGAGTACAGCCCCATCATTATGCCCATGAGGAGATAGCGGCGGTGGAAGCCTTCCGTTGCAAAACGCCGAGACGAAGTTTGGAGCGATCCGGGCAGCGTAATCCACACTCCCTGCGAGCGGATCTCTGCAGCAATGCGTTGATCTTCAAGGAAGGGCAGGCTTTCATCAAAGCCGCCCAACTTATGATAAAATTCCTTAGCAAGCAACAAGCCCTGATCACCGTTAATGGTCCCCTCCCGGTTGGACGCCGTCTTCTCTTCGACATAGCGATAGGCCAAAGCATTACGGTTGGTCGGCCGCACGAACCGCAGGGAGAAGTGGCCGGCGACCCGGCAATCCCACTGCGCCTCTAGTTGCAAAGCATCCAGGGCCTTCCGTAATAAATAGGGATCGTCGATGCGGGAATCGGCATGCAGAAAAAGGTAATACATGCCAGCTGCTTCCCCGGCAGCGGCGTTCATCTGCACCCCCCTGCCCCGTTGGGCTTGGACCAACTGCACCCCAAATGCGTCGGCAATCGACAACGTCGCGTCCGAAGACCCACCGTCACCAATAATAATTTCTAATGCAATATCACGTTGTGCCTGGAGGTCTCCCAACAGCGCGGGCAGATGGTCGGCCTCGTTGAGCGCCGGGATAATGATGGAAAGCAAACACGGCGAATGCTTCAACGAATCGGTCTCAGAATGCGGCATGTCCACCTGTCAACAAAGAGGCCGCTTGGCGATCGACATACCAATGCAGCGCGCCGGTCAACGGCCGGATGAGCTGTGCTGGGAAAGCTGGATGGTCACTGGCAGGGGTCAGAATCGACTGCAAGACACCTGCCTTGTCGCGGCCGGTCACTAGAAAGACTACCAGGGCGGCCTGGTTGAGCAGGGGCGCAGTCAGGGTTACCCGGCTGAAGGGTTCCTTATGGCGGCGGGTCACTGCGGTCCAGCGGACTTTTTCCTCCAGGGCCGCCGAGCCGGGCAGGAGCGAGGCGGTGTGTCCGTCCGTGCCTAGGCCGAGGAAAGCCAGATCGAAACGAGGCGGGGAGGAGACAAAAAAACGGTGCAGTTCCGCATCATAGTCGGCTGCCGCCTGCTCGGGAGCGAGGGCGCTGCGGATGGGATGCACCTGTTCCGGCTGTATTTGCAGATGATCGAGCAAAGCCCGACGGACCATGCCTTCATTGCGTTTTGGGTCTTTGGCGCTCACGCATCGTTCGTCCCCCCAGAAAAAATAAATCCGGTCCCAGGGGATGGCGCTGCGCAGCGGTTCTTCGGCCAACAGCTCGTAGGTGCGGCGCGGTGTCTCGCCGCCGGCGAGCAGCACACTAAAACGGCCGCGCGACGTAACCGCCGCCCTAGCCTGTTCGGCAAACAGGGTCGCGGCCGCCCGGCTGAGTGCCTCCAGATCAACAAACTGGTGCAGCATGGTCATTCCGCAGCCGGCGTCGGCGGCAGCCAGCGGTGCCGTTCCCGGGCCACCATCAAGTCGGCGGCTTCCGGTCCCCAGGTGCCGGCCGCATAATCGGCGAAATCGGTGGCCGGCACCGATTCCCAAGCCTCGAGAATCGGGGTTACCACCTGCCAGGCGCATTCGATCTGGTCGGCGCGCATGAACAGGGTGGCATCGCCGCGGATCACGTCGAGCAGCAAGGTTTCGTAGGCCTCGGGTGCCGGGGTT
>CAITZN010000201.1 GCA_903896915.1 uncultured bacterium | reverse complement strand
GGAATGGTTGCCGACCTGCTTTTGTCCGCACATTTGGCGCTGCCAACTCATATGCGTGCCAAAGGCCAAGAGCAATAAATCCTCATGTCAACGCAGCCATGCAGAAAAAGGACGTTATGAAAAACACTGTCGGCCCACTCCTCACTACCACCTTGGCGTATGTAGTGTTGGGCATATTGGGACTGGCCCTGGCCATCCCCCCTGGCTATGCAAGCCCCGTTTTTCCAGCGGCAGGCCTGGCTGTAGCCTTGGCGCTGTATTTCGGCAACCGTATTCTCCCCGGAATATGGCTCGGTTCGCTGACTATCAACCTGGCCGTTGCCTGGCAAAACGGTAGGCTTGATGCAACCAGCATTGTCATAGCAGGAGTCGTGGCCAGCGGCGCCGCCCTTCAAGCTTGGGCGGCCCGCTGGCTGATACTACGCTGGCTGGGCGACAAATGGCGGTGCCTGGATTCAGAAAAGGATGTTGCACGGTTTTTGGTAGCAGGTGCTCCTTTGGCCTGCCTCACCTCTGCTACGATTGGGATCTGTGCATTATTTGTTGCAGGGAGTATCCCGGCAGAAGAATTTTTCTATACGTGGTGTAACTGGTGGACCGGTGACACCATTGGTGTCCTGATTTTCTCCCCACTGACGCTCATTGTTCTTTTTCGGAAAGATTCATTGTGGAAGGGACGACAGCTCACCGTAGCCATTCCCATGTTGATAACGCTCTGTCTCGTTACTGCGGCATTTATAAGTGTATCATATCGGCAACAAAAGCAGCAAATAGATCATATTGAAGAACATGGCAGGCTTATAGGCCAGTTGCTCGACAAGCGTTTCGTTGCCCATCAAGAGGCACTTTCAGCGCTGAAACGGCTCATTGAAGTGATGCCTGACATGACATTTGCGCAGTTTGAATATTTCACACAGATCACTCTGCAGGACAATAAGGATATCTTTGCCCTGAGTTTCAATCCGTATATCATCGACTCATCTCGGAGCACATTTGAGCAATCAATGGCCAAAACCTCCAGGACGTCTTTTAGAATTATGGAGCGAAACAGTGAAAAAATACTCGTGCCAGCGCCAGAAGGTCTTTTCTATGTGCCGGTCGGGTTTATAGCTCCCCTTGAAGGAAATCAGCCAGCTGTTGGCTTCAACATTCACTCGGAACCGATCCGTCGTGATGCTATCGAAAGAGCCTTTATATCAAGGAACCCGACGGTTACAGCACCAATCCAACTGGTGCAGGAGGCGCAAAAGCGCATAGGCGTCCTGGCTCTCGCTCCAGCCTATCGGGAAGGAGAGACACACAGCAACCATGGTATCGAGAATCTGATCGGTTTTGCAGTCGGGGTGTTAAAGATCGATGAGATGGTGCAGATCGCTACTCAGAATCAGGTTCCCACAGGTATGGTTTTTCGTCTTTCAGACCCTATGGCGAACCTTGACCAAAGACTTCTTTTTCAATCGGATGGAGGGCAAAACAGACCTATAGAGCCCTATGTATGGCGCACTCAATTGAATATGGCAGATCGCCAGTGGAACTTTGAGATTTTCCCAACGCAGGTTTATCTGAATCAACAACATTCGGGGTTTGCATGGGCTGTTGGCATCGCGGGCTTGCTTTTCTCAGCACTACTAGAGATCATGTTGCTGGCATTGACAGGTCGCACGTCTATCATTCAGCAAAAAGTCAACGAACAAACTCTTTTGCTCCAACAAGCATTCGCTGAAGCACAGAAGAGAGAGAGCCTTATCACTGAGAAAAACGTTGAGCTTGAACTGATATTTGAGGGTGCGCAACTTGGAACCTGGAATTGGAACATCATCAACGGTAAAGTTGAATTTAATCAACAATTCTGTACGATGCTAGGCTATAGACCGGACGAGCTGACAAACCACCTGGACCCATGGACCGAGCTGATCCATCCCGTTGACGCCCTTTCTGTATTTCCTGCTCTAGAAGCACACCTCTCCGGGATATCGCCATTTTATTCAACGGAGCACCGGTTACGCCATAAATTGGGCCATTGGATCTGGGTCCAAAATATCGGCAAAGTGTTGCAAAGGGATAACACAGGCAAGCCGCTTCGAGCATTCGGCATTTATCTGGTCATAACGGAACGCATCGAATCAGCCAGGCTCCTTGCCCAGGCCAAAGAAGAATCGGATGCCATTATTCGTGATTTTCTGGATACACTGATCGTCGTTAACACATCGCTTATTGTAGTTCGCGTTAACCAAGCGACCTGCGATCTTCTTGGGTTCAGCGAAGAGGAGTTGCTCGGAAATAAAGTCTTTGCGCTTTTCCATGATACCGAGATGTACGTCCAAGATATGTTTGGATTTTATATCGGGATGACCCGCCAGCAACTGGATAACAAACCGGAATTACGCAATATCGAGCTCTGCTATCGCCACAAGGACGGCAATCGGTTGCCAATGTCGTTTAACATCACTCTGTTGCAGGATGATGACGGCACTGTAACAGGTGTGGTTGCCGGCGCCAAAGACATTTCCAATCTTCGTCTCGCTCTGGACACGATTGGCCGCCAAAAGGAATATATCGAAACGCTTTTTGATATCGTCCCAGAGGGTCTCCTGGCTCTCTCGCCGACGCTGGAAGTTATAAAATACAACCTGGCTTTCAAACAGATTTTGATTTTTGGGTCCGAGCGCCTTGGCCTGACCCAGGAGGAATGCTCCCGCATTCTTATCGATAAAATTCTTGAAAAGCTGGTAGCAAACGAAACCTTTACCATCCAGCTCAAGACGGAAACTGTCTCCGTCTATTTCAGATGCAGCGCCACCTTCATTTCTCTGTTGGAAGGTGTTTCATCAGTAATATCAATCGAGGATATCACTGATGAACGAAAAGCGGAGGAGGCCAGGAAACTTCTGGCCACAGTTATTGAACAGACAGGTGATTCCATAATCATTGCCGGAACCGATGAGGTCATCCTCTATATTAATCCTGCTGGACTGAAAAATAGCGGATTCAATGAAGATGAACTGATCGGCTCAAATCCAACTGCTTTAACCAGTGATTTGCTGGATACAGCAATCGTTGCAGAACTACGAAATACCATTGCTGCTGGGCAGATATGGCGCGGTCATACTAAAAGTCAAAGAAAAGATAATTCAATTTTGGAAGAAGACGTCACCATCTCGCCAATTCGTAATGATGAAGGGCATTTGACCCATTACGTCGCTATCAAGCGGGATATTACGGAGATGGCCAACCTCCAGCGGCAGTTGCTGCAGGCCCAAAAACTTGAATCAATCGGCCAGTTGGCGGCAGGCATTGCCCATGAAATCAACACGCCGATGCAGTATGTACAAAACAATGTAACTTTTATTGAGAAGGCGTGCGATGACCTGAAAAATCTGCTTGTCGAACTCGGCAAGACGGAGAAATC
>CAITZN010000200.1 GCA_903896915.1 uncultured bacterium | reverse complement strand
TTTGTAGCTTTTGCAATAATGGCTAGTTTTAAATCTTCTTTACTCAGTGCCATAATGTACTCCTCGGAATGTGTGGTGAAACACAAAAAGATCGGCCCTGGAAACACCAGAGCCGATCAAAAAATCCTGCTATTTGTTGGTATAAGCAGCAGTATGACTAGTGTATTTGAATTGGGTGGTTGTCCGCCATGTATCGTAAGCCAAGCGATAATCATCGATCGACTTAATCGTGAACGGAATACCTGTTTTCTCGAAGAATTTCTCCCAGCCAATTCGCTCAGCCCACTCACCGATACGCTCGTACTTCTTAGCATCTTTAGCGTATGCTTCCAAGATCTGGCGTACAACAGCTACAGTTTCAGGCCAACGCGGTGTTGTGTTGGGCAGGAACGGTACAACCAGTTTGGAGAATTTAGGAGCGGACTTTGAGTTAGAGACCTTGCCACCAACCAAAATAGCGATCCCGTCACCTTCCGGATCAGCCAAAGGCATGGCCGGACACATTGTGTAACAGTTACCGCAGAACATACAGCGCTCGGCATTAACTTTAATGGACTTAACTTCTTCGCCATTGATGGTTACCTTGGCAGGCTTTACAGCCCCAAGCGGGCAGGAAGCGATAGCCAGCGGTATCTCGCAGACACCGGTAACACGAGCATCATCAATCATCGGGGGTTTACGATGAATTCCCAGAATAGCGATGTCTGAAGCGTGCACAGCACCGCACATATTCAGACAGCATGCCAGAGCGATACGAACCTGAGCCGGCAGTGTCATGGATCCGAAATACTCGAACAGATCATCCATAACAGCTTTAACCGGACCAGAAGCATCGGTAGCAGGGGTGTGACAATGGACCCAGCCTTGGGTGTGAACAATGTTGGTCACACATGCGCCAGTGCCGCCAATCGGGAACTTGTTGCCATAACCTTTGAGAGTCGCCTTCAAAGGCGCAACTTTCTCTTGAGCATCAACCATAAACTCAACGTTGTTCCGAGTGGTGAAACGGAGAAAACCATCGCAATGCTTGTCAGCAATATCACACATATCACGGATATAATTCACTGTACACAAACGGGGAGAACCGCAACGAACGGTAAACACCTTGGCACCTGACTCAGATACATGCATCAGGACACCGGGCTCAAGAATCTCGTGATAGAGCCATGTACCTTTATTTTCTTTAATGACTGGTGGTAAAAAATCGCCGTAATATCTCGGTCCCAAGTCGGTAATCCGACCTACCATAGGATTTTTCGGATCGTAACCCATTATATTATCTCCTTAAAAAGTAATTCCGTTAAGAGTATATTGATGACGGCTATCAGGCTGCGTGACGCTTCCTGAACTCGACAACGTCACGCTCCCAGCCACCAGGTACTTCCTCTTCGGCCCAGAAGACGTACGGGTTAGAACGCGGCTCTTTTACATGCTGCGGCATGGGCTCAACTTCCATAACCTTGAGGAAAGTCGGCAGACCAATACGTTGCATGGTCTCACCAACACGCTCACGATTTTTACCAACTTCCATCCACCAATCCCACACCTTCTCGATCACATCGACAACTTCTTCGAAGTCATTTTCTTTGTCGATGGTAATAAAAGGAATAACCATGGTAGCAAACTGAGCTCCGTCAAGGATCGGAGCTTTGGCACCGATACAGATGGTCGCACCTTGCTGTGCACCAGGGCGAAGGGCGCGAGGCATAACGTTGATGCAATGCATGCAACGGGTACATTCGGTATCATCAATCTTTAACTCACCGCCTTCCATCCACATACAATCGGTCGGGCAGTTCTCAATGACTTCCTTCTGGATGTCAAACTTACCCCATTTGCCGCCTTTGTGAGCGCCAGCGTTGGCTGGATACTCGGCGTCACCTGCGATGTATTTCTTAACTGCGGCCTGATCAATACGGATATTGTCTTTCCAGGTTCCGATAACAGCAAAGTCAGAACGCGCAATGGCTGCAACGCAATCATTCGGGCACGCAGAAAATTTGAATTTAAACTTGTAAGGGAAGGCCGGCCGATGGATCTCGTCCTGATACCGCTGGGTCAGACTGTTGCACAGTTCCTGAGCGTCATAACAGGCATACTCGCAGCGGGAATTACCGAGACAGCAAGAAGGGGTCCGCAGGTTGGAACCGGAACCACCAAGATCCTGTTTGAGATCGTGGGTCAGATCCCAGAACAGCGGCTCGAGATTCTCGGTACGAGTACCAAGAAGGATCATGTCACCGGTAGAACCGTGCATATTGGTAACACCGGAGCCGTATTTCTCCCACAGGTCCATAAGGGCCCGAAGGTTTTCGGTAGAATAATAGAGGCCGGATGGCTGCGCAATACGGACGGTATGAAAATGCTCTACGCCAGGAAACTGCTTAGGCATATCCGAGTAACGACCAACGATACCACCACCATACCCGAAAACACCAACGATACCGCCATGCTTCCAATGGGTGATCCGATCTTTGTACGAAAGCTCAAGCTGGCCAAGAATGTCCCAGCACTCAGGCTTGGTCTCAGCCTGCTGTTTGAGGTCGGTGACGAAACTCGGCCATGGACCTTTTTCCAGTTCGTCCAATAGAGGCGTTTCATGCTTTGCCATCAGTGTTCCTCCTAGAGATTATGTGTTTAAAAAAACCTGTTTATTAAAAATAACCTGAACGAGAATTGCACGTCAATACAGGCAAGAACGCACAATTCTATATTGAATACTCATTCAGAGGGCGAGCATAAACGCCTGGAAAGTCTTTGTCAACAAAAAATCAGAACCCGCTGTCCCACCTAGAAAACAGGCCTGATTACCCCCCCTCAGATCACATCATTTGAGCTTGTTGCAGTAAGATTTTTTCCAGACATTCTTGATCAAGTTTTTCCGGATGATCCTGTGATGCTGTGGCAAGTAATTGGAGAAGCTTCGTCGCCAAAACCTTACCCAACTGCACTCCTTCCTGATCAAATGAATTAATATTCCAGCAGAATCCCTGGAAAGTGATCCGATGCTCAAAAATGGCGAGAAGAGCACCCATGGATCGAGGTGAAAGCTGATCTGTGATCAGTACCGAATTGGGACGATTTCCTGAAAAGCACCGCGCAGGATTATCGTCCCGTTTCCCCAACGCCAGCGCCAAAGACTGGGCCAGCATGTTTGCAACTAATTTTTGCTGCGAACTGGTCCCCTCAACTTCGAGATCAAGGCCATATTGATTCTGACGAAAACCGATGAACTCGACCGGAACGATTTCAGTGCCCTGATGGAGCAACTGATAAAAGGCATGCTGCCCGTTGGTGCCGGGTTCTCCCCATACCACCGGACCGGTTTGCCAACCAACGGATTCCCCCTGCCGTGTAACCGATTTGCCATTACTCTCCATATCACATTGCTGCAAATGGGCAGGAAATCGAGCGAGGGCCTGACTGTAGGGGAGCACCGCAATTGTTGCATGACCGAGGAAGTTGTGATTCCAGATCCCCAGCATAGCCATGAGCAGAGGAATGTTTTTGCGAATATCCCTTTGCTCGGCAGACCGATCGATCTCGTGCGCCCCTCGGAGTATTTCTATGATAGCAGCATATCCCAAGGCAAAACCCAAAGTCACGACGCCCACCATGGAAGTCGCTGAATACCGCCCACCTATATAATCATACATATAAAAAGTAGCCCGGTACCTGGAGGCATCATCCATAGGGCTGCCCTCGCCGGTTACCGCCACAAGATGACGCGCCGGGTCAAGCCCTTCCTTGATTAAGGCTGCCCGCACCAGGCTTTCATTGGTAAGGGTTTCCAGGGTGGTTCCGGTTTTGGAGACGATATTGAACAGGGTTCTTGATATATCTAGCCCTAGCAGCACCTCGGCCACATCATCAGGATCGACATTAGCAATGAACCGTGCCGAACGTCCAGGCAGACTGTAGGCTTTCAGAGCAAGATACAGGGCACGAGGGCCCAAGTCGGAACCACCGATACCTACCTGGACCATTGTCGTAAAAGTTTGCCCCTTAGCATTGACCACCCGACCACTGCCAATATCATTAAGAAAGGCGTTGAGCTTGGTCAACTCTATTTTGGCTTTGGTTGTTGCATCGGGGGAACCTGGAGCCTCCTCAAAAATATCTCGAGAGGCCGTGTGGAGGACTTGGCGGTTTTCACACGCATACCCTTCAATGCGGTTGAGCACCGCACCTTGTTTCATTGCCTTGAAGGTGTTGATCAACCCGGATTCATCGGCCAAATCTTGGAGCGCAGACAGCACTTCGGGTGTAATGCGCTGGGTCCCGTAGAGAAGGTCAAAACCGCTAGCCGAGACCTTGAATTCACGAATTCTCTGCGCTGACAAACCATCGACTGTCGTCAAGTCATGAGGCTCACGTGCCAGCAAAGCAAGTCTCGCGACGGCCTTGAAGCTGGAAAAATCCTGAAACTGCATGGGTCCCTCCATCATGTCATTGATTACTGCATTGCCAGTGCCTTCAGATCCCGAATGACCGTCTGATAATTGCCCTGCCCATAGATCGCCGAACCTGCAACAAAGATATTCGCCCCGGCCTCCGCTACTCTGGCGATAGTAACGGGGCTGATACCGCCATCCACTTCGATTCCAGCCCCAGGATTGACAGCATCGAGCATCTGTCGCAACCGCCTGATTTTTCCGAGTGAGGATTCGATGAACGATTGGCCGCCGAACCCAGGATTGACACTCATCAACATCACCAGATCCACCTCAGCAAGCACATATTCCAAAGTGCTCAACGACGTGGCCGGATTAAGAACAGCTCCGGCCTTCTTTCCCATTTCCCGAATGAGGCCAAGCGTTCGATGGAGATGGGGGCAGGCCTCGACATGCACGGTCACCCAGTCGGCACCGGCATCGATGAAATCTTTCACATATCGGTCCGGCTCGGTGATCATCAGATGGACATCGACCGGTAAGCTGGTTACCGCCCGGACCGCTTTGACAATCAAGGGCCCAATCGTGATATTCGGTACGAAATGCCCATCCATGACATCGACATGAATGACATCGGCTCCAGCTGCTTCAACAGCCAGTATTTCATCACCAAGCCGTGAAAAATCGGCGGAAAGAATCGAGGGCGCAATCATTACTGATCTCATGGCATCATCCAAAACAAAAAAAGGGAGAGTATTGAAAAAGGGATAGAAAATGATTCAAATTGAGTAGAACATACCAGATTACCCCTAAAAATGCCGGACATTCAAAAGGAGGGAAAAGGAACAATCAACCGTCAGCGGCCAACCGTTCATATTGCTGCCCCGGCAACTGACGGACCAGCCCCTTGAGTTCCAACTGTAAAAGCAAGGTGTGGATTTCAACAATGGCGAATTCCGTCATTCG
>CAITZN010000199.1 GCA_903896915.1 uncultured bacterium | reverse complement strand
CCCAGATGGGAATACCTGCTTGCTCATAGGCTTTGATGAACTTAATGAAATAGTCCGCCCACGCCTGTCGATACCTTGGCAACAACTTGCCACCTTTCAGCATGTTGAAGGTCGTCTTCATCCAGGCGGGCGGACTCCAGGGACTCGCCATCATGGTCAACGCACCACCAGCGGCTGCCATCGCCTGCCTGATGAATGGAATGCGATATTGCTCATCATGCTGGATGCTGAAACTTTTCAGGTCTTGGTCGTTCTCATCAACGTAGGTATAGCTGCCGCTGGAGAAATCGCAACTGTGGATGGTGGTACGAGCCAGGGTATAACCGATGCCTTCCTTGGCGTCATAGTACGCCCGCATTATTTCCAGCTGTTTGGCTTTCGGCATCCTGGCAAAAGTCTCGGCCGCAGCATCCGTGATAGCTCCCCCAAAACCAACGATGGTCTGGAAGGTTTTAGATGGGTCTATGAACACACAGACCTGCGTTTCAAGCGGCTGCTCAAAATCTTTAAACTGCAGCGTTTCGGTTTTAGCTAAACGATAGTCCGTGCTTTGCGCCGTAGTGTACACTCTCACCAGCTTTTTATTGAAGTCAACATCGCCACTCAAAGCATTGGCCGAAGTCGGTCCGGTAGCACTCAAGGCGTGCGCAGACGATGATTGAAGTTTATCTACATTCACTGTTCAAACCTGAATAATTTGTCTTCTCGGTATTCTTACAGATGTATTTAGTGCCCATTGAGTCGCGACCCATGAGGAAATTAACGAGCATAAAGGGAAACAATACCTTCCGCCTTACAATGTTCCCGACACCAGCAGACCTGGCGAAATCGCTCGTACCAAAAGAGAACCAACAATAATCGAGTTGCAAACCAGGGGGAATTGGTTCAATCCCAAAGACCTGCAATCGGCAGGCTGCAGGTGCCGCAATGCCCCGCCGCCATGGCAAGCTGCTGAGTTCTGTAGCCTGAACGGTGGATGAGAAGAGTCCCGCAGCCAGGACAGCGGGTATCCTCTCCACCGGAGCCGACAACATTGCCCATATAGACAAACCGCAGCCCCTCGGACAGACCGATTCCCCGAGCCTTCTGCAGGGAAGAGACAGGAGTTGCCGGGCGATCCAGCATCTTATAAGTCGGATGAAAGGCGGACACGTGCCAGGGGATGTCGACCGAAACGCTCTTGAGGAAACGAGCGATGTCGCGCAGTTCATCCTCACTGTCGTTGAGTCCTGGGATAATCAGGGTGGTGACCTCAACCCAAACACCGAGTTCATGCAAGAGTCGGATATTTGCAAGAACCGGCTCAAGCTTGGCTTTGCAGATTTTCTGATAGAAAGCCTCGCTAAAAGCCTTGAGATCGATGTTAATCGCGTCGAGAACAGGGGCAATATGCCGGGCCGCCTCAGAGGTCATATATCCGTTGCTGACAAAGATATTTTTGATCCCCTGCTCTCGGGCCAGACGGGAGCAGTCATAGGCAAACTCATAAAAAATGGTAGGCTCGACATAGGTGTAGCTGATACTGGCACAACCGGTCCGCACCGCGGCATCCACCACCGACTGCGGGCTGCAGGCCGTACCGGCTATCTCACCATCATTGAGGAAGGGATACTGGGAAATCTGGTAATTTTGGCAGTGCAGACATTGGAAATTGCACCCCACTGTTGCAATCGAGAGCGATTTGCTGCCAGGCAAAAAATGGAACAAGGGTTTTTTTTCGACAGGATCGACATTCTGTGAAACCAGTTGGCCATACACCAAGCTGACTAGTTGCCCTTCCCTGTTTTCACGGACGCCGCAACGCCCCCGCTTACCCGCAGTTATATGGCAACGATGGTTGCAGAGACCGCAGATGACCCCATTTTCCCCGGTTCGTTGATAAAAAAGTGCTTCATGCATGAGGCATTACTCCTTGCCGGCTGTGTTTCTGGATTCGATCAAACTCAGTTACAGGGCCTTCACTTGTCTGGTTTCAAACTCCATTTTATATGGTAATTTCTTCGGGCATGATACGCTAGCTCTTGTTCGCAAGAAATATTCGGCACTCCTGCACATCCCTTCAAGCAATGAGATAACAAATGCATCTTATTACAATAATATACAACCTTGCCGTCAGCTGTTGGCTGGGCGGGGCCGCCCTGTTCACATTTCGCCTTACCCCTCTCATCTTTGCCTCATACTCCCGGGATATCGCAGGGGGTATAGTCGGCACCCTCTTCCCCGGCTATTTCCGATGGGGATTGGCCTGCGGCGCCCTAGCGCTTCTCTGTCAGATCATAAACCGGGGCCGTTTCGCCATCGCTTCCCTGATAATCATTACGATTATGCTTGCGCTCACGACTGTTCAGGCTTTTGTCATCGAGCCGCGTGCCGCTACTCTGAAACAATCGATTGTCTCATTTGAAACAACGCCTCCAGATGATCCCCAGCGAGTTCAGTTCAGAAAGCTGCATGGCCTGTCCATGGTAGCCAACCTCGCAGTTATTGTCGGCGGGATTGTTCTGGTGATTCTTTCCTCCTCGCCCATACCTAGCACAGCGGGGCGGGAACCCGAACCTGGAAAATCTGTACCCCAAACTTCGATCCAGGCGCAATGACCATCACCCTGCTCTCCATCTTCGCCACATCGTTCATTGTTGCTTTTTCCGGAGCCATGATGCCCGGACCATTATTAACCGTTACCATCAGCGAAAGTTCGCGAAGAGGTGCCTGTGCCGGACCTCTCATGATCCTCGGTCATGGTTTGCTCGAACTGCTGCTCGTTATTGCGCTGCTCTCGGGGTTTGCCGCT
>CAITZN010000198.1 GCA_903896915.1 uncultured bacterium | reverse complement strand
TTAGCAATTTAGCATGCTTGTTAAGTGCTTGAGCAACATTCAAGCGGTCAACCGTTTCCACCATATCAAAAAGTTCAGCTATCTGTTTAGTTTTATTGCTCTGCAAATGTCCTATGAAGTGCCAGTTGATCGTTCTGGGAAAATATCGAATTTTATCTGATGCTTCTTGCAGGTAAGATTCTCCGAAAAAGATTTGTCCACAATCTATCGCTTGTTGAATTTTTTCGATAGCCATCCACTTGCTTACCGCTACCAATTTGATTTTTTTTGGGTTTCTGCCTGCCTTCCTGGCCGTTTGATTAATCGTGTCGAAGATATGAATGATATTATCGCTGATCATGATTCGTGTATCCAGGAAGACGAAAGAGGCGGACGGCATTAGCCGTCGTTACACGGGCAACCTCATCGATAGTAATCTGTTTCAATTCTGCTACTTTTTGGGCAGTGTAGAGAAGCAATTTAGGCTCGTTTCGTTTCCCCCGAAAGGGAGTTGGGGCGAGGAACGGCCCATCTGTTTCGAGTAACAGGTATCGGAGATCTACAGCTCGGATGATTTCATGTAAAAGATGAGCATTAGCGAAAGTGACGACACCTGGAATTGATATGTAAAAGCCGAGAGCGGTCATTTCGTGCGCTAATCGACTGTCTCCTGAAAAACAATGCAGAACCCCTCCTCTGGGGAGCTGTCCTGCTGAGCGGATAAGGTTAAGGGTATCTTCGTGGGCCTCCCGGTCGTGAATCACAACGGGGAGATCGAGTTCTTTTGCAAGGTGAAGTTGTTCGCTAAACGTTTTGATCTGAACATCACGAGGCGCATATTTCTTTACATAATCAAGACCTATTTCTCCGTACCCCACAACAGATTTGTATCGTGTCAGTTCGGTTAAATTTTTCAGAGCTCCAGCAGTTGCTTTGAGGGCGTCATGCGGGTGGAAACCGATTGTAGCAAAAATATTGGGGTGTTGTTCAGCAATGGTTACCGCCTGGAGAGAACTGGCGTAATCAATGCCTATGCTAATAATACGTTTGATGCCAAACTGTGCTGCTGATTGAATGACAGTATCCAGGTCTGATCGATAGGCGTCCATGTCAAGATGACAATGGGTATCGATTAGTTCGGACTGATGTGAAAGCTGTGGGAGAGGGTAAGTCTTTTTTTTCATCGGAAATTTAAATGAATAGCTGTTGATAGTTGATTCGGAACAATATTAACTTGAGATGAAGAAATGCATTGCTGTATCGAAAGCGGTGAAACGATTAGCCTATATCATAGTGAATGTTTATTGACATTAAAACCTTATTTTTTTACAACTGGTTATCTGTGTTTTTTTGTGGAATTCGTCTCCTTGTCCTTTGCTTAACATATGACACGAAAGGAGACCGCAGGATACAAAAAATGTATTTTCGGCGGAGATGGTTTGAGTGGAGAACAAAATGCGAAAGAATTTTAATTCTTCTCAATATGCCACCTTGTTGTCAAATAATCGGCTGTATAAGAGAATACTGAGTACTTTTTATTAAAACTGGAGGATTAGTCGTATGAAAAAATGTATTGGAATCAAGGTTTTGGTTTTTATTAGTATGGCGTTGATCCTCATTTCAGCTGGCTGCGCCTCTAACAAAAGTACAGCGGGAAGCGATACCCCCGGTTTGCCTCAGGTGTCCAGTTTTGCCGATGATATCAAAGACATCAATCTGCCACCTGAACTTGAATGGAATCGGAAGAATTCAATGAGCATTAAAACCGAATCCTTTAGAGGCGGAATTTTTAATTATCGCGGCAGGGCAGAGGTAATGTCTTTGAAGGACTTCATGATAGCTTCCATGCAAGATAATAAATGGAAGCTGGCAGGAGAGACTACTTCAAAAGATATCATGCTTGCTTTTGTCAAGCCGAATAAAACATGCATGATGGTTATTACGGACGGTGTGCTCGGAAAAACTGAATTGACCTTGTATGTTGCTATAGACAAGACAACTTCAGGGGGGACGAATCCTTTCGGTGAGGCGGTCTCCCGTTAAATCCTCAACCATTATGTCTGGTCTGCAAGGGAAAAGAATTCTGCTCGGCGTTACTGGATCTATCGCTGTTTATAAGGCAGCGGAATGGGTCAGGTCGCTTGTCAAAGAAGAGGCTATAGTTACTGTTGTCATGACAAAGTCTGCGGAACGGTTTGTTGCCCCGCTGACTTTTTCTGCCCTTTCCGGTAATCAGGTGTACTGCGACATGTTCGATGACGAACCGGATCGAGTGATGGCGCATATTAACCTGTCACGTGAGGCTGATGTCATACTCGTTGCTCCGGCCACTGCCCGGACCATCGCTCGGCTAGGCTCAGGTATGGCGGACGATCTGTTATCGACGGTTATTTTAGCTGCACGGATTCCTGTGATCATTTGCCCGGCCATGAATTCCAATATGCTGGCACATCCAGCGACCCAGCAGAATATTCATCGTTTGCAACAATACGGTTACCACATGGTGCAACCAGGCAGCGGATCTCTTGCCTGTGGTGACACTGGAGACGGCAGGTTGCCTGATTGGGATGTCACTCGTGAAGCATTGCTTGCTGTGTTTGAACCCAATGATCTTGAGTCTAGGAAGGTTCTGATTACTGCCGGACCGACCAGGGAACCACTTGACCCTGCGCGATTCCTCAGTAATCGCTCCAGCGGGAAAATGGGATTCGCCTTGGCGCGTACTGCCCGGCGCAGGGGGGCGGAGGTAACTTTGGTCACGGGACCTGTTGCTTTAACCGATCCTCCTGGAGTAGAGGTGGTCAGGGTGACGACTGCAGAGGAAATGAGAGAAATCGTTATGCAAAGATCCGGAACCGTGCAGGTTATTGTGAAATCTGCTGCGGTGGCTGATTTTAAACCTGCTGCATATCAAGGGCATAAGATAAAAAAGACAGACCAACTCTTCAAGCTTGATCTGGTAAAGAACACAGATATTCTTGCAGAATTAGGTGGAAATCGTATTCAGGGTCAGGTGCTGGTCGGATTCGCCGCTGAAAGCCGTGAGCATGTTGGGGAAGGACAGCGCAAATTAAAGGAAAAAAATCTGGATCTTATTGTGGTTAACGATATTTTAGGAGCACAAACTGGGTTTGATGTCGAAACAAACCAGGTAACGCTGATCGATAGAAAAGGGGTAGCAGTGTTGCCGTTGCTGACCAAAGAGGAGACGGCCAATCG
>CAITZN010000197.1 GCA_903896915.1 uncultured bacterium | reverse complement strand
GCCCAATACTCATAATTGCCATTTGCCCATCCCATTCAATCAGTCGCGCGCTTACCTCGGTTGGGATGTGAAGGCCATCCTTGCGTTGATGCACAACTTCAAAGGTGTGGTGTCCTTGTTCCATGAGTTTAGCGAGGCGTTCCGGTATGTGCTGAGCTGCGTCAGGTGAGTCTACCTGGCCGATTTTCATGGATGTCAACTCTGAGTGGTCATAACCCAGCCGTTCGCATGCCATGAGGTTGGTCTCAAGTATCTGTCCTTGCATGTCGTGGATGAAAAGAGCATCGTTGGCGTTATCAAATATCAACCGGTATTTTTTCACACCTTCTTGTGAGGCCTCTTCAATCCTTTTGCGCTCGGTAATATCGCGAACCACCGCGAGCCCATGCCAATGATCTTGCAGGAAAAGAGCTGATAGGGAAAGCTCTACAGAGATTTCCTGACCATTGTTTTGGAGCGCTTCCACCTCGACTGTCGTGTCGACCAACTGCCCTCGCCCAGTGAGCTGGAACTGTGGAAAAGCCCCGCTATGCGCTTTATGGTAACGGCTCGGAGCAAGGAGCCGGTGCAGATCCTTGCCCATCGCTTCAGTGGCTGTATAGCCGAATATCCGCTGAGCGGCAGGATTCCAAAAAGAGATGGCGCCATTCTGGTCTATCATGACGATCGCATCCCTGGTTGAGTCAGTAATGGCACGCAGGCGTGCCTCACTCTCCAGCAGGGCACCTTCGGCTCTCTTGCGCTCGGTGATGTCTTGGAAAATGCAATGTGTTTGCTGGAAGCAACCCTGGGGATTCTTGCCGATCTTACCGTTAAAAGAGACCGGGATGGATCGGCCATCCTTTCTGACTAACTCGAATTCGACACCCAGGATTGCGCCGATTGCTTTGAATTTCGGGAAGTTTTCTTTGAAATGATCCTGCCAGCCTGGCGGGAGAAATGCACTGAAGGGTCTGCCGATTACTTCATCTCGCGTGTAACCAAGTGTGTCCAGCCAAGCTTGATTAACATCAATAAAACAGCCACTCTCATCCAGAGATTGATAACTCAACGGAGCCCTCTCAAAGAGCAGTTTTAAATGCGTATACTCTGCACGCAGTTGCATTTCTTGTGTTTCAAGCTCAGCAACGCGCTTCTTAAGGAAAGCCAGTTCCGATAAATCGGATTTTATGAGGTCAGTCATAGCAATGTCAGTCAATCAATTCGTGGACGTATTTGAGAGAAATCAGGAAGAGTCGTTAGAATTTACTCGGTTGCGTGCGCCATCAAACGCATGTAATCGTCATGCCGCTCCTGCCGATCATCGAGCAACTTGTTTGCCATGAAGCCGCAGGTGTGTGTTCGGCAATAGGCCCCATCGGTGATAGAATTGAGGATCACAGAAGGCACGTCGTAATGATGGATAGTGGCGTATTTCTTAACCTGGCCGCCTTCCATGATCAAGATGCGATTCATGTGGATGCTGTCTGTCTTGTTATTGAGGTAGCGCAACTTCTCATAGCTTGTCTTGCCGAATTGTCCAGGCGGCACGTGGTCGCTTACCAAAATAATCAGACTCTTTTTATCAAGTTCAAGCAGGTTGTCGACGTAATCCGCCACCGCCTTGGACCGATAAAAAAACTGATTGGCCGACCTCTCCAGTTGTGGGTCCTTGAAGGATGAAATCATTTTCAGCACATGGGGCCTTTTTTTTTCATCGAGTTTATGTGGAACGTGGCCGTAAATGGTCAGTACGTAGTTGAACAGCGGCGGGCTGTCTTTATCCTGGAGTAAGGGCGTAATGAATTCAATATTCTGCGAAAAAATATCTTCGTCAAACATGAAGTCATCTTCATGGGAAGCATCGCCGGTTGTTATATAGGTGCTGCTTCCTCCTACATATTCTTTCGGAAAGAATATTTTTCCGAATCCAATGCCTTTGTAGGCATTCGGTGTATTGAAAAAACTCGGATTATAGGCGTTTGACGCCATGGTGCGATATCCCGCCAGTTCAAGCGTTCCCGGTAAGCAATATGCAGGGGTTCCGGTGAAGCTGTTGAATTCGACGCCAACCAATTCCTCGAAAGCAGGAACACCGCAAAGGACCTCGAATTCTGCCTGTGATGTTCTGCCTCCAACAACGGGAGAGACGGATAGGCCCATCTTGTTGCCAAAGAGTTTTTTAAAACTGGGATGGACAGGATCCTTTGTGAAGTTGGCCCCTTGGAACATCGTGGGGTCGATAAAACTTTCCATGACCACCAAGTGGACATTACGTTTGGTGCTATTGGTTCGTATCCAGGCTGCCTGCTGCTG
>CAITZN010000196.1 GCA_903896915.1 uncultured bacterium | reverse complement strand
TTTTTTTGCCAAAGTATCCAGCAATGCTTTCAACGCCCTAGCCTCTTCGATGAAGGCTCTGGTGGCACAGTGCTTTTCGCGTAATTGCACACAGGTGACGCCGCCGGTAATGGCAGCCCGGACGATGTTGACGGTATCCCGGCCCAGGGCCAGGCCCCGGTCGGTCACCAGATAGAGCGAATAATCGATCAGCAACGAATTCAGCCCTCGCTGATACGGCAGCGTTGCGCCACTTCTTCGGGAGTGAGGGTGTAGAGGGCGTCCAGCAGGTTGACCATGAAGGTGCCAGGTCCGGTGGCCGTTATCCCGGCTTTTTCCCCGGCAATGCCGAAGAAGGCCAGACCAGTGGCCGCTGCACTGACGGGATCGGCATCGACGGCAAGAAAGGCTCCGACAATGGCGGTTGCCGCGCAGCCGGTACCGGTGACAAACGGCATCAGGCTGTGGCCGCCCTCGATGGTGACAATTCGTTTACCATCGGTTACCAGATCAGTAGGGCCGGTGATTGCCAAAGTGGTGCCAAGTTCCAGGGCCAGCGGTCCAGCTGCGGCAGCAGCATCAGCCACCGAATGGATAGTGTCGACCCCCTTGGTCTTGGAATGTTGGCTCGCCAGAGACAGAATCTCAGAGGCATTGCCGCGCACTACGCTGACTTTCGTTTCAGCGAGAATCTGTTTGGCGGCATTGGTGCGTAACATGGTTGCTCCGGAACCTACCGGGTCTAGAATGATAGGTTTACCAAGTTCCGTGGCTTTCCGCCCGGCTTTGAGCATGACGCCAACCCAGGCGTCGGTGAGGGTGCCGATGTTAAGGACCAGTGCTCCGGCAAAGGCGACCATCTCTTCGACTTCGTTTTCGGCATGGGCCATCACCGGAGAGGCACCGCAGGCGAGCAGCACGTTGGCGGTGAAGTTCATCACTACAAAATTGGTGACATTGTGGATCAACGGCTTGTTGGCCCTGATCTTTATAAGGTTTTCAGCGGTTTTTCTGGCAAGCAGGGACATGGGGAGACCTCTGTGGCAAGGATAGCAATGTTGGGATACAGAAGGCGACGAAAGGGGAGGAGAGAAAAGAACAAAGCACTCAAGAAAATTCGTTACTTCTTTTTGCTGAATGATCCAGATCAGGTTCGATGGGTCTCATCTCAAACTGCGCGCCACCCCTGCAAAAATGCATCTGCGTGGACTGTCTATAGAAAAATAACAGATCGGTGTCAAGACGAACCTCGTAGCGGAATCCTGCTTGATGGCCGAAGAAAATGGGAATGACGGTCGAATTACAGTCATCAAATATGCAGGCAAACCTTGGAGGCAATAACCACATCATCTGGGAATATCGATGGTTGCCCCTGGGGGCTGATACCGAGAAATTGCAGGCCGGTGGCAATGGCGGCCCGGTAATCGGCCAGGGCATCGCCGATGAACAGGCAACTCTCAGGAGTGAAATGGAAGCGGCTCATGATATCGCCTATGATTTCCGTTTTAGTTCGCGGTGACCCATGGACCTCGGTGAAGTAGGGCTGAAGCCCTTTCCGATCAACAATACTCCGCATTTCGTCCTGCGGGGTTCCTGAGACGACAAAGGCAGGAATGGACGAATCGAGGAGCTGTTCCAGGGTCGACAGGGCTCCTGGAATCAAGGGGGCCGTTACCACCTCTTCCAGGACAAGCTCTGCAAAGTTGTGGCCCATTTGTGCCAATTCCTGGTCATTAATGGACTTGCCAGCAATAACCTCAAAGCAGTGCCGCAGTTTCAGATGCCTGGGCATGCCGCCGTTGGCGCGGTGATAGCAGATCACCTCGTCCTGCACCACCGGGCCGAAAGGGGCAAACAGATTGGCAAAGGCGCGGACTTTAACCTCGAGTGAGGCGGCAATCACACCGTCAAAGTCGAAAAAAACTGCCTGCCAAGAGGGTGTTGGTGTTGTCCCTGTCATCCAAAGCTCCGTTGGGGTGAAAGGTTTTTAGGCCTGTAGGCTGTAGTCTTTTAGGTTGAGACAGATCTCAATCAGAGACCATGAGAGCACTTCAGTACGATACGCTATAATCTTTTACGGCCTAAAAGCCTACAGTCTAAACA
>CAITZN010000195.1 GCA_903896915.1 uncultured bacterium | reverse complement strand
GGGAATGGAGATCACCTTAGTGATGTGTTCGGCAAGAGGAGCAGGAATAGCCTCCAGCACGATCGAGAAACACCCGGCATCTTCCAGGGCTCTGGCGTCATCGATCAGCTGCTTGGCGGCCTGGGCGCTTTTGCCCTGCACCTTGAAACCGCCGAGGCTGGTGGCGGTCTGCGGGGTCAAACCGATATGCCCCTGCACCGGAATGCCGGCGCGGACAATGGCCTCCACCACCGGGGCCATTGTTACGCCGCCTTCGAGCTTGACCGCGTCCGCCCGCCCCTCCTTAAGCAACCTGGTGGCATTGTTGATCGCCGCCGGAATCGAGCTGTTATAGGAGCCAAAAGGCAGGTCGGTAACTACTAGGGCCTGCTCGACGCCGCGCACCACCGCCTTGGTATGGTGGATCATCTCCTCCATGGTCACCGAGACCGTATCCGTATATCCCAGCACCACCATACCCAGACTGTCGCCCACGAGTACAATGTCAATCCCGGCCGCATCCACCATCCGCGCCCAGGGATAATCATAGGCGGTCATCACGGAAATGGGGGTCCCGTTTTTGCGATTTCTGATATCCGGAATGGTCAGCTTTTTCTGTGGCATATTCGTCTCCTTGGCTCGATAGTGGGCTGGGCAAAAAAAGTTCAAATCCGATACGGGGCTGTGGCCTCCAGGGCCTTGATCAATTGAGTGAGCAGCATATTCACCGGGGTGGGAACACCGACTTCCCGCCCCTTGGCGACAATGGCGCCGTTAATGACATCAATTTCAGTGGGCGCGCCCCGCAGGATATCCTGGAGCATGGAAGCCCGGTTTTCGCTGGTAAGGGCGCAGACGTGCTTGACCCGATCCTTTTGCTGATCATAGGCAAGATTAATGTGCAGCGCCCGGGCCACGGCCACGGCCTCGTCCACAGCCTGGGCCATGAGGCCTTCGCATTCGGGAATCTGCGCCAAGATGCCATTGGGTACTCGCAGCAGGGCGGTCAGTGCATTGATGCCGACATTGACGATCAGCTTAGACCAGATGAGGGGTTCGGCTTCCTCGACGATCCGCGTGTCAATCCCCGCCAGGTTGAACAGGGCGACAATGGCCGCCACACGAATGAATTGTTCGGGTCCAGCGGCCAGTACAGTTGGGCCGCTACCGGCATGGCGAACCTGCCCTGACCCGACCAGAGTGGCCGCCTGAGCGGTAATCCCGGCCACCGCCCGATCCATGCCTACGACAGCAGCTATCTGCTCAAAATTGCCGAGCCCGTTCTGCAGCGTCAGCACCAATCCCGCGTCCGTCAGCAGGGACTGCGCCACCTGGGCCGCCTCGGCGGTGGATCGTGCCTTGGTACAAATGAGGACCAGATCGGCCCGACGGTTGTATTGGCCTGGATCGGACAGCACCCTGATCTGGCAGCGGCGCACCACGCCTTCACTACCGATGACCGTCAAGCCGTCCAGGTTGATAGCCGCTGCATGATTCGGGTTGGTGGTGTAGAGGCACACCTCCGCAAAAGGTGCGAGCAAGGTCCCGAACAGACCGCCCATCGCCCCAGCACCGATAATTAATATCTCCATCTTCTTTCTCCTCTCCGGTCCAGTATCAAGGTATGCAGGCGGCCGTGTCAAACAAGCCGCCTTGGTGGGGGAAAAGCACTTGGCTGACAGTTATATACGATCGTAAAAAAAGATCAACGCCGAACAATTTCCCCACCGGAAAGAAAGCAAGGATTTGCGCTCAAATGCGCAACCGGGTAGAGTGCAATCGATACCACAATCGCTGTCCTGCTGCCCATTTATTTCCCGGAGGAAGACGATGCAGCTCTTTATCTGGCGTCACAGTAAGCGCTTTTCCAGCTGGTCCATGCTCGATGAACCCCACATTCATAAGGAAAATTACCTCCAGGCGGATGTCACCGTGCTGGCCGTTTCAAAGGCCGAGGCCTTGCAATTACTGGAGCAGAACGGCAACTGGAACCTTTCGGAGTTGCTCCGCATCGAACCGGAGGTTATCCCTGTGCATGAAGCACGAATCATCACCAGTCATGTTGATTTTCAATAACCAGGTTGAACAAGCACTCCCTGCTTGGGAAATGGCCAAGCACCTTCGAGTCCGACTTGTTCGACAAGCCCTGCCCTGCTCTGTAGACGGGCGGCCCGCCAGCCAGACTCCGCATTTCCCCCTGTCCAACCCACTGAAAACACGGTATGATAAAGTTATATTGCTTGATGGTACAGGATTGATGGCAGTCAGGGTCATCCCCTGCCGACAAATCGACTTTCCCGGACATACGGACCGG
>CAITZN010000194.1 GCA_903896915.1 uncultured bacterium | reverse complement strand
TTTTCATGGCCGAATATATCGGCATGATGGTTATGGCCTCCATTGGCACCATCTGCTTTCTCGGCGGTTGGAACGGACCGTTTCCGGTACCCTTCTTTCCACCGCTCTGGTTTATCCTCAAGGTCTACCTGTTTATGTTTATCTTCATCTGGATCAGGGCGACCTTGCCGCGTTATCGCTACGATCAATTGATGGATCTGGGCTGGAAGCTGTTAATCCCGCTTGCCCTGGTTAATCTCGTCCTCACAGCCTGTCTCAAGGCAATACTCGGGTAGGATACGATCAAAAAATGCAGATTCAATACAAACCCAAACGCACCTGGCTGGCAACCATCTTCCAGGTAGAGATTCTCCAGGGGATGGCCTTGACCCTGCGGCGTCTCTTTTCCAAACCGATCACCCGACAATATCCTGAGGAAAAGCCGCAGATCAAAACCGGCTTTCGCGGCCAGCATGCCCTAGTCCGCGACCCTGCGACCGGCTTGACCAAGTGTATAGGCTGCATGCGCTGCGCCATGGCCTGTCCGTCACGCTGCATCCGGATTCGTTCCCATAAGGATAAAGAACAGTGGAATCGCCGTCTGATCGACGACTACCGCATCGAGGCCCTGCGTTGCGTCTACTGCGGCTATTGCGAGGAGGTTTGCCCGGTTAATGCCATTGTTCTCACCGAGGTCTTTGAGTACGCGGCTTATGATCGGCAATCGATCTTTTTCAACATGGAACAACTGCTGGCCAACTGGGACCGGTTCGCTGCCCAGATGAATCAACCGGTTGCCGACTATGTCAATCCTTTCTGGCGGCCGCGTGGTTTGGCCGAACACTCCCTGCCAGTAGGCAAACGAATGTCGGTTACGCCCGAGTGGAGCGGCGAGCAGCAGGTGGTAGGCAGGAAGTGGCAGCAGCGCCACAATCAGGAAGAATCTTGCAAGGGAGGCGTCGATGTTTGATCAGCTTTTTTTCGGCTACTGCGCCCTGATGATCACCACCAGCGGCATTTTGGCCATCAGCCTGCGCAACCCGGTCCACTGCGTGCTCATGGTGCTGGTTCTGTTTTTCCATATGGCGGGACTCTATCTGACGCTACAGGCCGAATTTCTGGCAGCGGTGCAGATCATCGTCTACGCCGGTGCCATCCTGGTGCTCTATCTCTTTGTCCTCTTTCTGGTCAGTATCCGTCAGGAGCTGCAACTTGATGCTTTTATCCCAAACCCCTGGGTCGGCCGAATTATAGCTGTCGGCCTCGGCGCGGGCCTGATTTACGTCATTCCCGCCTTCACCCTGGGGGAAAAGGGGGCTTGGCCTCTGGCGGCAATCGAGGAGCTGACCCATACCAAGGCTCTGGGCCAGGAACTGTTCACCACCTCACTTTTACCTTTTGAGATTGCCGGGTTAATTTTACTGGTGGCTCTGATCGGCGGCCTGGTGCTGGCGCGGCGCGAGGAGGTTGGCTCAGTGGTTAATGAGGGAGATGCGGTGCCTCAAGGCAACGCGCAAGGCAAGGACCAGGAGGTGGTGTCGTGATTCCTCTTTCCTGGTATATGGCCCTGGCGGTTGTCCTGTTCTGTATAGGGGTCTGCGGCTTTCTAACCCGGAGAAACGTGATTGTCATGTTTCTCTCCATCGAGTTGATGCTCAATGGCGTCAACCTCAACCTGGTGGCGCTCAGCCATTTTCTTGAGAGCCTGCGTGGCCAGACCTTTACCTTCTTCATTATCACTGTGGCTGCGGCTGAGGCTGCCATTGGGCTCGGGATTGCTATTGCATTGTACCGCAGCCGGCGAACCGTCCATGTCGATTCTCTCAACCAACTGAAAGGATAAAATAATGCCAGCCTCTCTGCTTGCCATCCCCTTTCTGCCACTGGCCTCCTTTGTCCTGACCCTCTTGCTGGGGAAACGCTGGGGTGTCCGGGCACATTGGTTGCCTATCGTCACGGTCCTGATCTCCTTTGCCTGTGCCCTGGTCGCCTTTTTCCGGGTTCGTTCCGGGGTGATTATCAATCAGGATCTCTACACCTGGATAGAGTCCGGTAACCTTTATGTCTCCGTAGGCTTCCTGGTTGACCAGTTGACGGCGGTGATGCTGCTGGTGGTGACCAGTGTCAGCAGTCTGGTTCATATCTACTCTGTGGGCTACATGAAAGGGGAAGAGGGTTACTACCGTTTTTTTGCCTATTTGAGTCTTTTCACTTTTTCCATGCTGATGTTGGTGCTGGGCAATAACTTTCTCCAGCTCTTTTTCGGTTGGGAGGCGGTTGGGCTTTCTTCGTATCTGCTGATCGGCTTTTATTATGAAAAGCAATCTGCGGCTGATGCCGGGAGAAAAGCTTTTATTGTCAACAGGTTCGGCGATTTCGGCTTCATTCTCGGCCTTTTTTTGATCTTCACCCAGATTGGCAGCCTCCACTATCATGAGGTCTTCAGCCGGGTGGGTGACCTAGCTGGAAAAACTATCCTTCTTTTCGGCAGCGACATACCACTGGCCACGGTCATAGCCCTGCTCCTGTTCTGTGGAGCTATCGGCAAATCAGCCCAAATTCCTCTCCATGTCTGGCTGCCCGATGCCATGGAGGGTCCGACCCCGGTAAGCGCCCTGATCCATGCTGCCACCATGGTCACGGCCGGCGTTTTTTTAGTTGCCCGCTGTAACCCGTTGTTCGCTCTCTCGCCCCTGGCTTTGAATATGATCACCGTCCTCGGGGCCATGACTGCCCTGTTCGCCGCCACCATAGCTCTCGTTCAGACCGACATCAAGCGGGTGGTCGCCTATTCCACGGTCAGCCAACTGGCCTATATGTTCATCGGCTGTGGAGTCGGTGCCTATTCAGCCGGGGTCTTCCATCTCTTCACCCATGCCTTTTTCAAGGCCCTGCTTTTCCTCGGTTGCGGCTCGGTGATCCTCGGTATGCATCACGAACAGGATGTGCGCTCCATGGGGGGCTTGAAACCGTATATGCCCATCACCTACTGGACCTTTCTGCTCGCCTCGCTCTCGATCTCTGGTGTGCCGGGCTTGGCCGGTTTCTTCAGCAAAGATGAAATTCTGCTCATGGCCTTCAATACCGACCTCGCCAGCGGCAAACTAGCCTGGGCTATCGGCACCCTGGTCGCTTTTATGACTGCTTTTTATTCGTTTCGCCTCTTTTTCCTCATTTTTCACGGCGAGTTTCGTGGCACTGAACAGCAGCGCCACCATCTTCAGGAATCCCCTTTGGTGGTCACCATCCCATTAGTGCTGCTCGCCATCGGGGCAGTGGCTGCGGGCTGGTTCGGTGTTCCCGGCATCTTGGGTGGCGACAATCACTGGGCCCAATTCCTGGCGCCGGTGCTCGGCCATCCCCATGTTCATCTCTCCACTTTGACTGAAGGGTTGCTCATGGGCAGTTCCGTTTTGGCTGGTATCTGCGGCATCGGCCTGGCCTTTTATCTCTACCGGCTTAAGCCCCATCTGCCCGCCCTCCTGGCGGCCCGTCTCGCCTGGGTACACCGGTTGCTGATCAACAAATACTATATTGATGAGCTGTATGACCTCGCCATCGTCAAGCCGACCCTGGCCTTCAGTCGTCGGGTGTTGCTGCGCGTGGTTGATCTGGCCTGCATTGAGGGCGTGGTGAACGGCATTCCCCGTGCGATCGGAGGGCTATCCGAGAAAATGCGTCGGGTGCAGGACGGACAGGTCTCGCATTATCTCGCCTGGATGGGTGGTGGTGCCCTGGTGCTCCTCGTGGTCCTGCTGGTCAGGAATTAACCTAAAATTACCCTTGCGGAAGCTCATCCCATGTCGATACCTCTCCTCAGTACCCTGATTTTCTTTCCGGTCCTCGGAGGCCTCTCGCTGCTGGTCGTGCCCCGGCAGCAGACCGCGACCATTAGGTTGATGGCCCTGCTCATCAGCCTGATAGAACTTGTCCTCTGTCTGCCGGTCGTGCTCCTCTTTGACAAGACTACCTATCTCATGCAATTTAGGGAGCACCTCCCCTGGATCAAAGCCCTGAACATCAACTATAGTCTGGGTATCGACGGTATCAGCATCCTCTTTCTGCTGCTGACCGGATTGATCATCGTTCTTTCCATCCTGGTTTCCTGGGAGAGTATCACCACCAAGGTGCAGGAGTTTTTTGTGGCGCTGCTGCTTTTGGAAGGAATGATGATGGGAGTTTTCTGCGCCACTGATTTTTTTCTTTTTTACATCTTCTGGGAAGCGATGCTTATCCCGATGTTCCTGATTATCGGCGTCTGGGGCGGACCGAACCGGATTTATGCGACCGTGAAGTTTTTCCTCTATACCCTGGTCGGCAGTCTGCTGATGTTGGTGGGTATCATCTTGCTCTATTTCAAAGGTGGCCAGACCTTTGATATCATCAAACTGGCCGGCCAGGCCTATCCGCTCAAGCTGCAGTTGCTTCTTTTCTGGGCCTTTTTTGCAGCCTTTGCAGTCAAAGTACCGATGTGGCCTGTGCATACCTGGCTGCCTGATGCGCACACCGAGGCCCCTGCCGCTGGTTCGGTCATCCTTGCCGGGGTATTGATAAAGATGGGGGCCTACGGTTTTCTCCGCTTCTCCCTGCCCATTCTGCCGGATGCCACCCAGCAGATGCTGCTGCCCATGCTCATCCTTTCGGTTATTGCCATTGTCTATGGGGCTATTATCTGCTTAGCCCAGACCGACCTCAAACGGCTGATAGCCTACAGCTCGGTCAGCCATATGGGTTTTGTCACCCTAGGGCTCTTTGCCCTTAATCAGCACGGTCTCGAGGGCGGGATCCTGCAGATGATCAATCACGGCATCGTCACCGGCGCCCTGTTTCTTGCCATCGGTATGGTTTATGAACGTACCCATACCCGGGAGATCGCGGCTTATGGCGGCCTGGCCTCCATCATGCCGATTTTTTCAGGATTTTTCCTCCTCTTCACCCTGGCCGCAGTTGGGTTGCCTGGGACTAACGGTTTTATCGGCGAATTTCTTATCCTGCTCGGCGGTTTCGAACGTCTACCCTGGACCGCTGTGGTTGCCGCCTCGGGTCTTATTCTCGGGGCCTGGTATATGCTCTGGCTCTATCAGCGTATCTTTTTTAACGGGGTTAAGGAGGGCATGCGTGATCTTGTTGAGCTCAACCTCCGAGAAATTCTCACCCTGGTGCCGATGGCTCTGCTCATCATCTGGATAGGTCTCTATCCCAATGCCCTGCTTAGCTTTCTCCATGTCTCGGTGAGCCATCTCCTCGACCAGGTTAACGGCATTGGGTTGGCTGGTATGGCTTTGCCGATCCAACCATGAACGGAATAACACCTGAACTACCTGTTGTAATTATGGAGCAACCATGATCTCTACCGTGACGGTCAACTGGGCTGATGTTGGCCCCATTCTTCCCGAACTGCTGCTGATCAGCATCGGCGTGCTGCTGATAGGCCTTGATCTCTTTTCGCCTCGGCAGCGACAGATTCTGCCCTGGCTCACCGTGGTTGGTTGTCTCACCGCCTTGGCCATGATCATGGGTTCGCGACCGTCCATCTCCTTCGGCGGCATGTTCCTCACCGACGGGTTTTCCGTATTTTTTAAGAGTATCTGCCTGGTTGGGGTGATCCTTACCACTTTGATGAGTGAGCATTTTCGTCGCATTATCGCGATGCCCCAAGGGGAATACTACAGCCTGCTGGTATTTTCTGCGGTTGGTATGCTGATCATGGCCTCGGCCGGCGACCTGATGGTATTGTACTTGGGATTGGAGCTGATGGCCCTGCCGGTGTATGCTCTGGTAGGGTTGCACAAGAAGGAAAACAGGACCAGTGAGGCGGCCATTAAATATTTTTTGATGGGCGGTTTCGCCTCGGCCCTGCTGCTATTCGGCATGTCGCTGGTCTATGGCCTGACAGGCACCACCGATATTGGCAGGATAGGGGAGCTGATCAACTCCCTGCACCTGACCAATAATCCGGCCCTGCTTGCCGCCCTGTCTTTACTGCTTGCCGGATTCTGTTTTAAGGTGGCAGTGGCCCCGTTTCATCTCTGGACCCCGGATGTCTACGAGGGGGCACCCACCGTGGTCACCGCTTTCATGTCGGTCGGGCCCAAGGTCGCAGGTTTTGCTATTTTTAGCCGAGTCCTCTTCTTCGGTCTGCCGCAACTCCACGACCACTGGGGCCCGGTGCTGGCGGTGCTGGCTCTGTTGACCATGGCTGTGGGCAATATCACTGCCCTGTGCCAGCAAAGCCTGAAAAGGATGCTGGCCTATTCGGCCATCGCCCATGCCGGGTATGCCCTGTTGGGGCTCTTGGCCGGGACTACCGAGGGAATATCGGCCACCATGACCTATCTTTTCATCTATATGTTCATGAACATGGGGGCCTTTGCCATCCTCATGCTTCTGGCCACCCCCGGTCAACCCCATGAATCCATTGAAGACTGTAAGGGACTGGCGGCACGGAGCCCGATAGCCGCAGCCTTGATGCTGGTCTTTCTGTTTTCCCTGACCGGCATCCCGCCGACCGCCGGTTTCATTGGCAAGTTTTATCTGCTCAAAGCGGCTTTTGCTGCGGGGTATACAATGACGGTAGTTGGCGCAGTTCTTTTTAGCGCCATCTCCGCCTATTTCTACCTGCGGGTTGTGCGCTATATGTATATGACCGATCCGCAACAGAATTCTACCCTTCAGTATTCACCCGGTATGATCGTCGCCCTCGGTCTCTGCCTCATAGGTGTGGTTGGATTAGGCCTCTTTCCCGGTTCTCTTCTTGATTGGGCAGCAAGAGCCTTGTTATGAGTTGTAGGCTACCCCGGAAAAAGTCTTTTGCAATCTCAGTTTGTGATCAACGATAACCTTGGATGCCCATCCCTCCCGTGCCTCATTGAACAACTCGTTTCAAGTGACGCCGCCTTAAGTGGATCGGTCATTTCAACGAGCTCGATATTCTTTCAGCTTTAATGCTATCCAATACCTTCCGAACTATGGCTGCCAGTGCAGTGTGGGAAAATGGCTTTTGGATGAAATGGACTCCTTCATCCAGTACACCCTGGTGGGCGATGATATCGGCAGTGTAGCCTGACATGAACAGGCGTTTCACCAACGGCTGAAGTATCTGGAGCCGTTCAGCCAGGTCCCGTCCGTTCATCTCGGGCATGATGACATCCGTCAGAAGCAGATCGATCTTTTGCTCATGCACTTTGGCCATACGGATGGCTTCGCTCGGTGTGCTTGCGGCAAGCACGGTGTAGCCGAGTTCTTGGAGAATTGTCACGCTCATTTCCAGGATTGTTGGCTCATCTTCCACCACAAGGATGGTTTCGTGGCCCCGCGCAACAGGTTCCACGGCACCTCCTGTCCACATCGGCTCAGTCTTCCCCAAGTGACGGGGTAGGTAGATCGCAAAGACTGCCCCTTGTCCGGGCTCGCTGTAAACATTGATAAAACCTTTGTTCTGCTTAACGGCACCGTACACTGTGGCCAGGCCCAGACCCGTCCCTTTGCCGATACCCTTGGTTGTGAAAAAAGGTTCGAAGATACTGGCCAGCATCTGTTTATCCATGCCACAGCCATCATCGCTCACTGCAATCCGTACATATTCTCCTGGCGTAAAGCCAGCATGAGTGACACAGTATTCCTCGTCAAAGGTTCTATTTCCTGTCTCCACGATGATTTAGCCGACCCCATCGATTGCGTCCCGAGCATTGACGCAGAGATTAGCTAGGATCTGATCAATCTGGGAAGGATCTGCCTTGACGGACCATAAACCGCTTTCAGGCATCCAAGCGAGATTGATATCCTCACCGATGAGCCGACGGAGCATGGTGAGCATATTTTCAACGGTTTCGTTCAGATCGAGCACTTTGAGGGTGATGGGCTGCTTGCGAGCAAAGGCGAGCAGTTGCCGGGTCAGATCAGCCGAGCGCTGGACGATATCCCGGATTGCATCGAAACGATGAAAATAGGGGTTGTCCGGTTTCATATTCATTATGGCCAAGTCTGCATGCCCCTGGATGACGGTGAGCATATTGTTGAAGTCATGGGCGATACCACCTGCTAAGCGAGCAACAGACTCGAGCTTCTGGGATTGTTGCAGCTGAGCTGTCAGTATTTCATGTTCTTCTTCAGCCTGTTTGCGCTCAGTGATGTCGATGTGGGTTCCGACCAGCCGCAATGCTTGCCCATTCTCACCTCGCTTGACAACCTTTCCTCTACCCTGGAGCCATTTCCAATTCCCACTGCTTGTTTGCATGCGGTATTCAATGAGGAATGATTCGCATCGATCTTCAATACAATCATTATTCGCGGCAAACACAGCTGCTCGGTCATCGGGATGGATCAGCTCCGTCCATGCCTCGGTGGTTGGCGGAATCCTCTCGGCATCATAACCCAGCATTGTCCAATAGCTTGGACTGTAATAAACATCTCCCGATTCAATGTTCCAATCCCATAACCCATCTTTGGTAGCTTCCATGGCCATACGGAATCGTTCTTCACTCTCCAGCAGAGCCTTCTCAGCATGCTTGCGCTCCGTAATCGAACGCGCTTGCTGGATATTTTGATACGCAGTTTCAGACAATTGATTTGCCAGGGTAAAGAGGGCTTGCGCAATATGTTTAAATCGATCGAGGGTCATGGAAGGGACTTCATGGAATGCTTTCATGAAAGCCGTTTCGTCCGCATCAATTGCACGGGCATAAGCATGCATGCTTTCTTCGCTTTGGGTTTCATTTCTTACTTGGCCGATCAACCAGTTGGCGATGTGATGACCGCCGACGGTGATGCTGGCTCCAGCATCCCATAATCCTCCGCTGAGGCAAGGCTGTACAATAGGACCGTTGGGGTGATAGCGTCCGATAGCCGCATCAGATTTAAAACAGTTAGAGCAACCTTGTTCGGTTTTACGGATGATTTCGCTGCACAGGTGGGTAAAATTGCTCGGAGCTGTAATCGGAATTCCGTTGGGATGCGTGATAATGGAAGCTACTCCGGTAGCTGAAGCAAATTCATCCTGGATGCGTTGAATGACAGCCGGATCAAACAGATCCTCGAAGGTTATGCCATTGCTTTGGGTGATTGGACTTGTGAGGCTTACCAAGCGTTTTGCGAGTACTTCCTCCATACGTTTGTATTCAGTAATGTCACGAAATTCGGCCAATCGAACCGTTCGTCCTTTATAGGGGATACTGGTACCTCGAATGCTGACTGGATATCTCGTGCCATCTTTGCGAAGCCCCATAATTTCATAGGGTTGTTCATAGCTGCGCTGAATATTTTGTAACACTATATGACGAGATTCTGGGGCCGTGAGCATAAGCCCATCTATGCCGATGAGCTCGTCAATCGTGTAACCGGTCTGGTCTGAAAGGCCCTGATTGCAATCCAAAATAATTCTTTGGTCATGGATCAGAATGCCGCCAAAAGACGCATTGTAAATTGCTCTAAACTTCTCTTCACTGTCACGCAAAGCCTCTTTTGTCTGGCGATGCTCGGTGATGTCTTGAAAGATACAGTGGGTCTGTTGGAAACGCCCCTCGGAATTCCTGCCAATTTTATAATGAAAGGAAACAAGGATAGTGGAGCCATCCTTTTTGATCATCTCGAACTCAATGCCGATAATCTCTCCTGCTACCTTTAACTGCTTAAAATTATGATTGAAATAATCTCGCCAGTCGGGATGCAAAAAATCCCTGAAATTTTTGCCAAGGACCTCATCTCTGGTATAGCCGAGAGTCACCAGCCAGGTCTCGTTGACCTCAATGAGGCAGCTGTCATGATCGAGTGACAGGTAGGCAAGCGGTGCCCGCTCATAGAGTTGCACCAGGTTTCCATGGTCATCTTTGAGCTGGGCTTCTCGAGCTTCCAGTTCAGCAACCCGTGTTTTGAGGAACATCAACTTAGTGGATTCGGAACCTGCATGATCATCCATAAGCTACTCCCAACAGACCAGTTTATCCGGGAAAAACGATTGATTGTGACATTGTGGATAATTCTCTAATCGGGCACAGTTGCCTTGTTATCTGAATTAGTCAGTCAGCGATGCCTCTAAATTATGTTGGTGAAATTTCTTTCTTTGAAGGCAACTTAGAGATTCATCCGATTTCAGGGTAGCATCTTATTGAATTGAAGAAAACACATTGTCTCAGTATTGGAATTCATTTATGTTTTAGTTGAAATGGAAACTTATTGCTTCTCAACTTGCAAGGAGGACATGCAATGATAAAAAGATTTTTTTGCGGTCAGGGTACGATAGCCGCAATGATTGCCGTAATTGCATTCAGCGCTTTCTTTGGCGTTAATAGTGCATCTGCCGCAGACCCCGTAAGTGCGAGAAAAGATATAAAGCAAATGGGGATCGAGTACACTGAGCGGCAGTTTGCGACATCTGCTGGGGCAGGTGACATGACCGCTGTCATGCTTTTTCTCGATGCCGGAATGGACGTGAACGTCGGAGGAGGAGCCGCTCTTGGATTATCGGCCGGAAGAGGTCAGGTTGAGATGGTAAAATTTTTACTGTCTAAAGGAGCAAAGCCAACATCGAATTCATTACAGTATGCTCGTACACGAGGATATAAGGTCATAGA
>CAITZN010000193.1 GCA_903896915.1 uncultured bacterium | reverse complement strand
CCCCCCCCCCCCCCCCCCTTTTCAAGCAGAAGACGGCATACGAGATGCGCGAGAGTGACTGGAGTTCAGACGTGTGCCTTCCGATCTTGATGAAATTACTAGTCAGATCCTCTTCGAAAAATAGGCGGTATTTGGCTTCACTGTTCTCCAAGGCCCTCTGCGCTTCTCGTAACTTACCGATATCTATAAAGCTTTCAATTAAATAGTCTTTCCCGCCTCTTTCCACCAGGGTGACACTCTTCAGCACGGATAAGGCACTGCCATCAGAGCGCAGCATAAGTCGTTCACTGAGTTCGATCACTTTTCCGTGATCGAGTATTGGGCAATTGTCTTTCTCCTGCGGACAAATGAACTGATGACAGAGTTGACCAACGACCTCTTCCTTCGTCCATTTGAGCATGCTTGTGCCGGCTTTATTGATATCGGTTACAAGGCGATCATTGGCATTGATGACCATGACACCACAGTTGATCGAATCCAATAACACTTTAAGATAATTTTCATTTTCTTCTTGAAGCGTCTGGGATTGCTTCAGGCCCTCAAGCATGGAGTTGATCCGCTCTGTTAAATGGTCGATTTCATCGTTTCCTCGTACTGTCAGGCGCAGATCTTGGTTACCTGTTTCGACAATACGATCGACTTCGTTGGTGACCTTGATCAGCTTTTGCAGGATGAAGCGGTTAAGCAGGATAAGCATCAGGACAATGAAAACAAATCCTAGTATCGCCAAGGTGGTAGCGAATTGTTTCCACATAGTGAGCCCCTGCTGGAACAACTCTCGCTCCTGCATGACTTCGATGGTAACGGCCGGCTTGCCCATAACATCTGGAAGCACGGCATATCCTACAATGGTTCGGTCGTTGAGAGGCAGGACATACGTCCCTTGGGACAGCAGGTTCTTTTCGCGAATATTCTCGGCGGGCAAGGCCATGGCCATCTTCTGATAGGGGTGTAGCCGTAACGAAAATGGGTAATCTGCGTTTATCCGACTGATTTCCGTTTCATCGAGACAATGGCCCATGATCAGCGTGCCACGAATAGGTCCTTCAAACTTACTGGTGACGATGGGTGCTGCGGCAACGAGTAACAGCTTACCCGACGGGGTCACCAGGATACCCGATATATGAGCATGGGCATCTTGAGAGGAGTGGATCATTAATGGAGGAGCGTCGAGGATCGTGTTGAGCACCTCGTTATCCATTTCAACTTCTTTTGACCCGCTTAGATCGAAAAATTTTTGCCGCACTAACTGACCTTTATCATTGAAAAACAACATGAAGTTCAGGTGCAAGTTGACGAAGGTCGCATCGGGCATGTGGTCCTCAATATAGGAACTATGACCTTCTTGTACAAACCTGTAGGTATCGTCCCAAGGCGCATAATCTTTAGTGCTGGCTTCGACTTTCTGGAGGGCTTTTTTTATCTCGGTGGCAACACGCTGCACCTGAATTCTTGCATCTTTTTCCTCTAATTCTGTAAACCGATGGTTGACAAAGGAATGTGAGATGAAGGCTAAAGAGACGACAAGGGCCGCCGTAACCGAACAGACGACACTGGCCGTCTTGGTGAGGATGGTAAAATTTTTGAACTGCATGCAGGGAGATGTTGTTGATTTTATTGGTTAATATTAATGGAAAAACGAGGATATGCGTAAATTTTAGAGTTCGGCATTATAAAGGGCCAATAGGAAAAAGCAAGTGAAGATACAGTCTGGTAGAGCATTCTTTGTCAAGAGAGAGAAGGTGAAGGGTACTACTATGGTTTGCCGAGGTAATGCATGTGGGCCAGCACCAGATTGAGCTCGCCGTACGAATAGTTATCGCCAATTACTGTTTTCAGCTCTTTGAGCGAGAGGTTGGGGTGTTCTGTAATTTTTTGTTCGATAGCCCTCTGTTTGTCCTCTGCCACCAGTCCACTGATTGCCAATTCGCCTTTTTTGATAAATACGGCCAGGTGCCCTTCAATGGTTTGTGGCGTTAAGCTTCGTTCTTCGGCAATCTGGGGAATTGAGAGTCCACTTGTAATCATCTCCAGGCTGATTTTCTTGCTGTCTTCCCTGCGAATCGGCTCTTTTGCAGGCTCTCTGCCGTTAAGAAGTTGTTGCGTTGCAGAGGTGATAACAGGAAGGGAGACCTCTTCAATGCCTTGTTCCCTGCGATAGTCAACAACCATGGCCACCAGTTCTGTACCGTATTTTTCGGCCAATCGTAATCCAATACCTTTGATTTTCTTGAGAGCTGCAAGGGTATCGGGCAGGTGCACTGCAATCTGCACCAGGGGTTTTTGATGGAGAATCTGGAAAGCTGGAACACTCTGATCTTCAGCCTTGTTTGTCCGCCATGCCCGCAGGCGTTGAAAGAGTTCCGGATGACCAACGTCTTTCTCGGAATAGGTAGGGCTCGTTGCTTTGCGCGTACGCTGCACGGTGTCAATAACCGCAAGCGAGAGGGCCCGGAGATACTTCGACGTCGAAAAACCATCTTCACAGGACTGGATGGCAGCCTGCTTGACCGAGGTTTCCTCTTGCAGTTGTTTAAGAGCGTCTAAGATTTTTTTGCGAATTTCTTTGTTGTCGGTCTCAATTTCAAGAGTCGCAAGGTAGGGTGAGAGGATGGTGGTAAATTGTTCTTTGAAATAGACTGCTGCTTTAGCCAGTCGTTCCAGGATGGCGGGATTGGAGACAGGCGAAGTGCTGTCTCTGAAAAGGCTTAGCAATTGCCGTTTGAAATTGTCTCCGACAGTACAGATGGTTGCCTCGGTTTGTTGCTGGATAGCATAGATATCTCCGCTGGCCTGGACAGTAAGCACACTGGCGTTGCCTCGGAGAAGGGCGGTCAGGTAACCGAGATGCCTGCGCAATTTCTGGAAATCGAAGCACTCCAGCAACAGCTGTTGCTGGTAGTGGATTTTCGCGACTGCTAGTTTTTCCGGTGTAGGGGGATTCTTCTCAGCCTCGGCTATAAAGTGGATGACGGCCTGGTCAGCTTT
>CAITZN010000192.1 GCA_903896915.1 uncultured bacterium | reverse complement strand
TTTTGTACCTCTCCCAATTTCATAGCCGCAAGGTTTTCACTCATTGATTTAACCCAGCCCGCACGGGCTTGCATGGCTTTCTGCGTTGGTCGCAACTCTGGCTCAATAGCATTCGCGTTATTGTGCACGACCACAAAAGTGCTACAGGATAGAAAACCGACAGCTAACAGGACTAAGGTCGTTTTTTTCATGACGGGCTCCTTTTAAGATTTGTGTTTGATTGACCTGGATTATGTTTAATTTAAAATCTATTAACTTTTTCAGGATGTCAAGTAAGATTTTAAAGTTGAGTGGTGAGCCGGTTTTAGGCACCTTGCAAAAGGCAGGCGATGGCAGCATGATCAAACTGTTCAGGTTTGTTCACACCCTGTTCGCATGTGGAATAAACTTAGGCTCAAGGAACATGGATAAGCTCGGATAGCAGAAATCGACAAATTTCATTAGGTGTTATAAAATATGTAACAGAGTTGCCACACTCAAGCGAAGGACAAACACTGCTATCGATTCTATCTTCTGTGTGCCACAGAGTTTTTCCTTGACACTCTATATGTTTGCTGGTATTTGACTTGCGGTTTTTGGCAGTATGTTTTATATGTTCTATTCCTATGTTGCTAAAAGTTGTAGGCGCGTAGCTCAGTGGGAGAGCGCTACCTTGACGTGGTAGATGTCGTCGGTTCGACCCCGTCCGTGCCTACCAATATTTAAAAAGGCTAGGATGCAGAAGGTTCTTCTGCTCATTAGCCTTTCCTTTTTACGGACATAATGGCAGAAATATCAGTTTCCTTACAAGGTGTTGAAAGTAAGTTGTTTCCACAAGGATCCAGCGTGGCAGAAATGCTGAAAGAGCTGGTTTCCGGCAAGCAACGTAAGCAGACCCTTGCTGTAAGATGCAACGGCAAGGTGATTGATCTGTCTGCACCGCTCACCGAAGATGCCGTTCTCGAACTGATTTTCGCGCAATCGGAGGCAGGGCAGGAGATATTGCGACATTCTACCGCGCATATCATGGCCTTGGCCGTTAAGGAATTGTTTGGCAAACATGTGAAAATTGCTATCGGGCCTGCAATCGATGACGGTTTTTATTACGATTTTGATCGCGAAAAGCCTTTTTCATCTGATGAGTTTGAACAGATAGAAAACAAGATGACGGAAATCGTCAACGCTAGTTTGCCTTTTATTCGTCAGGAAATGAGCAGAGAGGATGCTGTCCGTTTCTTTGAACAACTTGGCGAAATTTACAAAGTGGAACTCCTTAGGGACATGGAGGCTGAGACCGTCAGCCTTTACACCAATGGTTCATTTGTTGACCTGTGCCGTGGGCCGCATGTGCCAGATTCTTCATGGCTCAAGGTGTTCAAACTTCTTCGGGTGGCCGGTTCCTACTGGCGTGGTGACGAAAAGCGACAAATGTTGACCCGTATCTATGGGACAGCATTCGCAGACAAAAAAGATTTGCAGCAGTATCTGACCCGTCTTGAGGAGGCACGCAAGCGGGATCATCGAAAACTCGGCAAGCAACTCGGACTGTTCACCATTCAGGATCAGGTAGGTCCTGGGCTCATTCTTTGGCAACCCCGTGGAGCTCAACTGCGTAGGTTGATCGAAGACTACTGGAAGGATGAACACTACCGTAACGATTATCAACTACTCTATACTCCGCACATAGCCCGACAGGATCTGTGGAAAACCTCCGGGCATCTCGATTTTTACAGCGAGAATATGTACTCTGCCATGGAAATCGATGAGGTGTTGTATCAGCTGAAACCGATGAATTGCCCTTTTCATATTGGTATATATAATGCCGATAAGCATAGCTATCGTGAATTCCCCATACGATGGTGTGAGTTGGGTACAGTCTATAGATACGAACGGACCGGAGCACTTCATGGTTTGATGCGTGTCAGGGGATTTACCCAAGATGATGCTCATATTTTTTGCCGTCCTGATCAATTGGAAGATGAAATCTTCAACATAATTGATTTGAACCTGCATATTCTCAAGACTTTCGGTTTCGATCAATATGATGTCTACCTTTCGACTCGACCTGAAAAAAATGTCGGGTCAGATGAACACTGGGAACTCTCGACTCAGGCACTAAAACAGGCCTTAGAGAAAAAAGGGTTGCAGTACCAACTCGATCCGGGTGAAGGTGTTTTTTACGGTCCTAAAATCGATATCAAAATCAAAGATCAACTCGGTAGGTCATGGCAATGTTCCACTATTCAAGTTGATTTTAATCTGCCGGAGCGATTCCAGATGACCTACACTGGAGCCGACGGTGGTGAACATAAGCCGATTATGATCCACCGAGCGCTTATGGGCTCTTTGGAACGTTTCATCGGAGTATTGATCGAGCACTATGCCGGGGCTTTTCCCTTGTGGCTTGCCCCTGAGCAGGCCCGGATCATGAATATTACAGATGATCAAGTAGCTTATTGCGAGCAGGTCTACGCACATTTGCGTGCTCGAGGTCTCAGGATTGAGAAAGATGTCCGTAACGAAAAGCTGAATTATAAAATCCGTGAAGCTCAGTTGATGAAAACTCCTTACATGCTGATTATTGGCGAACGCGAAAAAGAGGATGGGACTGTCACGGTACGGAAAAAAGACGGCCAAAATCTACCGGCAATGACGCCGGATGCATTCTATGATCTCGTTATTGAAGAGTGCCACCGCCGTGTTGCCTGAACACAAAAATATGAATTGGAGGAACGAACATTAAAAAACGAGGTAGCAGAAAACTTTCCCCACAACAGGATCTGAAAATAAAAATCAACGAAGATATCGACTACCGTGAAGTTCGACTCGTTGATTCCGATGGAACGCAGTTAGGAGTCGTCACTGCCCAGGCAGCCCTAGGTATTGCCATGGAACAAGGACTCGACCTGGTCGAGGTTTCTGACAAAGCTGATCCGCCCGTATGTCGGATTATGAATTTTGATAAATTCCGATACGAGTTGAAAAAAAAGCAGCAGGAAGCCAAGAAAAAACAAACCGTCATCGAAACCAGAGAGATCAAATTTCGGCCTAAAACCGAGGAGCATGATCTCAGCTTCAAGATACGTAAAATTAAAGAGTTTCTTGGAGAAAAAAATAAGGTTAAGGTAACCATGCGGTTTCGTGGTCGTGAAATTATCTATGCCCAGACCATCGGTCTTGATGCTTTGACTAAGATCGCCGATACATTGAGAGAAGACTGTGTGATTATTCAGGAACCAAGAATGGAAGGTCGGCAACTCGTAATGTTTGTTGGTCCGAAAGCCTGAGTTGTAATAATTCTTAATTAAACCCTTTAAAACCGGTTTTTTTCACCACCCCCCCGGTACGATGTAAGGAGCTTGCCATGCCAAAAATGAAAACCAACAGAGGGGCCGCAAAACGGTTCAAAGCGACCGGAGGCGGTCGTATTCGCCGCAGCAAGGCGTATTCCTCTCACATCTTGACCAAGAAATCCACAAAACGGAAACGGAATCTGCG
>CAITZN010000191.1 GCA_903896915.1 uncultured bacterium | reverse complement strand
GGGACTTCGGGATGGATGTAGTCGAGCGCCATCCCATCCATCGTCTCATGAATTTCGCCGAACTGTTCCAGTATTTTTCGTGCGGCAAACGATTTCAGGGGATTTTTTGATGAGAGCTCCTCCTGCCTGACAAGCCTGAATACCTCCGATTTCCCCGTGGTTAAATCGAGTGATGCGTAGCTTTTTGGATTGTTGCAAAAGAAGCGAAGCTTTCGTATCCGGCTTCTGCTGAGTCGGCTTGCTGTCACGTTGGCCGTGGCACCGTTGATAAAATCGATTCTGGCCGTTGCCATGTCAAGTTCGTTGGAGAATACCTTGACTCCCGAGGCGGCAATATGTTTGATATCGGACTGGATGAGGGAGAGCACCAGATCGATGTCGTGGATCATCAGATCGAGCACAACCGAGACATCCGTTACTCGCTTTGAGAAGCCGGTCAGCCGCTCAGCCTGGATATACATCGGACGACCGATTTTCGCCTCAACAGCACGTAATGCCGGGTTGAAACGTTCGATATGGCCCACCTGTATGCGAACTTTCTTTTCGGCTTCGAGTCGAATCAACTCATCGGCCTCATCAACCGTAGTGGTGATCGGCTTTTCAATGAAAAGATGCAGACCAACGCCCAGCAATCTCCTGGCAATGGCAAAATGCGAGCTTGTTGTTGTGGCAATTATGGCGGCGTCACACTCCTCTTCAAGCTGCTCAAGTGAAGTGAGAAGGGGGACGCTGTATTTTGCCGCCATCTCCTGTGCCCGTACTGTATCAAGGTCATAGAGACCTGCACAATGAACATCAGGCCATTCGTTTGCTATTTCCGCGAGGAGTTTCGTATGAAACTCACCAAGTTTTCCTACTCCGATAACCCCGATCTTCATAGTGTTCTCTCCTGTATCAATAGAGTGGCTGGATCAGTACAGTCAACCACCGGCTACTTCGGTTATAGGATCAAGAGCGTCAATGTTGTACTTGAACAGACTGAGCGCAATAAGAGCTCCGGCAAGGGTCAGAATTCCCGCAAAAATATAGGGCGCATGAAAATTCATGCCGTAGAGGATGCTTCCGCTGAATGGTCCCATGATACGGGCAAAAGAGTTCACTGATTGTGAGAGTCCGAGAATCTGTCCCTGCTTTTGTTTATAGCTGTAGAGTGAAATCATGGAAAGGTTTATGGGAGCAACCAGGCTTGTGCCAATCGCAAAAAAGAAGAGGATAGCAAGTCCGATAGAAAAGAGTGAACTCTGTGGAGCAAACGGGACAAAGAAAACTCCGACAAAGGTGAAAAGGTGTCCCCAGAAGAAGAGCTTGTGCTCACCCAGTTGTTTGATAAGCTTTCTGATAAGTCCACCCTGAACAACCACTGACCATATTCCGACATAGGCAAAGAGATAGCCTATCTGCTCATCAGTAGCCTTGAAATACTCTTTCCAGAGCAAAATGGAGGCGACCTGCATGTTGACGATGGCGAAGGTATAAATGTAGTTGGCAATCATCAGCAGTGCCAGTGGGCGTGAGCTGAACACCAGTTTCAGTCCTTCGCCATACTCTCTTGATTTTTGAGCAAGAAACACGGAAGCTGAACGCCGGGGTTCGTCGTTTGGCGACTTTTTTTTCAGAAAGCCAAAGACAATTTTCTGTGCATTCTTGTTTGATTCGGGAAGCAGGAAAATGGCAAGAATAAAATCGACCGTAATAAGGGCTGCGGAGACATACCCTACCATCTGAATGCCGTAGTTATGCTTGAGAACTCCTCCGATAAGCGGGCCGAT
>CAITZN010000190.1 GCA_903896915.1 uncultured bacterium | reverse complement strand
TGCTTCGGGCAGGGTTTTTTCGGAGTTGCTGGTGAGAATAACAACCGGTTTCAGCTTGGGATTTCCTTTTTTTTCATAAATGGAACACTCTTCATCATCGCAGGTGTTCAGCTCGGGAACCTCAAAGGTCATTTTCTCAATGTTCGTCAGGATATCGTTTGGCAAATCGCGAGGAGCCTTGTCGATTTCGTCAATGAGAACAACCCGTCTCGTGGGTAGAATACCTCTGGAACTATCGCCAGCAGAGTCACAGATTGCACGCCCCAGGGCAACATATTTTATGAACATCTTCTCGATTTGAGCCGCCGTTAACACTTCATGACCAGCCTTTTGCATGTTCACCCTGTTAAAATGGGCAAGGCTGTCGTACCGGTAGAGCAGGTCGGTTGCCGTCGAATCGGTTCGTGTTACAAAGAGCTCCGGTTTTCCCCAGCCAAAGTGACGGGCAACATGCCACGCCAGTTCCGACTTCCCTGTTCCGGGCTGACCGGTCAGCAACAGCGGCTTTTGCAGCATCAGCGCAACATTGACCGCCTTCTTGAGCGCATCGGAGGGATAATACTCTTCTCCAGGTTCAACATCCGGCAACTGCATTGCTGAGCGGAGGTCAAACTTTGCGTCCGCGTCTCTTTGTTCGTAAAAATTATAGTTCTCCATGATTTCGCATTCTTACGGTTCTTTTAAACAAAATTCCAACTCCTTGACCGCTTGCTGAAAAGTCATTGGTGGTGAATTGCATATATCCGGATGATAATTTTTCAGTGGCGTTTTCGGGTCTGAAAAAAAATCATCAAAGGCTTCGCCATCAACTTTTTCATGATCGTCATAACGACATACACAATAGTTCTCCAACGGCTCTATATCGTCAGCCAATGCACCCCGCTTGACATAAAAGAAGAGAAACAGCAGTTCCCCTGGTTGCAGAGCAACCCATAATTCATAATACTTTATGAAATTGGTGTATGAAAACTCATCTATTGACTGTACAACAAAATGTACCTGGGTATCGAGTATTCTGCTTTGGACATACTCCGGATTCCCGTTCAATGCAACATTGATATCAAAATACCTTCTCATGGAACGAGCAAACTCATCTTCTGCGTAAGCAATAGACAAATGGTCAGATGGGGCACCCTTTACCGTGCAGGGTGTATCTAATTCACGGCCACAGAAGGTTTGAAGGATAATAGGCAAATCACACGCGTAAGCCTCGGTATTGCGCTCAATAATAAACACATTTACCGGTTTCTTATTATACCATAATCGTTTAAAATCCTGTTTCATCCTTTGTTTATCGAGATGATGCCAGTGTGTCATTTTATTTTCACAACGCATTTCAACTTGACTCTCTTTCTTTGTGTTTTCTGGATCATAACCCGATAAAAAAAACCTGATTACGCTAACCAACTCAAAATCAGGACTATTTTTATTGTATGCGCATCGAAGTTGCTCAAACAAAGCACCATCATTGCCTTTAAATGGCAACGTTTTGGCAAGTAACAACGCATCTTCAATTTTAGCCGGATCATTGAGCCAATTCATTATTTTTTTGAATCGAGCTTGAGCTTTCGCCTTGACCGCCTTAACACAATTCAAAAATTCAGGATGAGCGCAGTTATTCTCCCAGCCTGAAAGATCAGCAATCTGAACACCGCGAAATCCAAGTGGCGGATCAACAACGCCGATACGCAGAGGCACCAGAATACACCGTTGAAGCCCTGATTCAGCTTCATCACGCACCCAGGGATGTGCAGTAACATTCACTGAAGCAGAGGTCCAGACAACAAGCACACAACATGTCTCTTCGAGCGCTCTGGCAATTTCACTTGACCAGTTACTCCCTGGTAAAATATTTCGATCAATAAATACTCTCCAGCCCAGTTTTAAAAGCTCTTTGACAATGGGCTCAACCCGATGCAGGTCTTCACGGGCATAGCTGATAAAAACATCGTACATAAAACGTTCTTTTGTTTATTGCCATAAGATAGTATCGGGGTGCAGTGCATCAAGGTTCTTCAGGATGGCAAACAGAAGAGATCCGCTTCACCGCAAAGCGTGTAAACGATCTCTCACAACATCATTGCTCACCTGTACTTTGCAATAAAGCAGCAATATCCGACACGCTCAAACCCGTGAGTTCGGCTATGACATCAAAAGCAATACCTTTTCCAGCCATGTTCAACACAATGGCTTTTGATGCCTTTTCTATTCCTTTTTCCACACCTATTTCCATTCCTATTTCCACACCTTTGGCTATGTTTTTTTCGGCTCCTGATTCAATGATGCTTGCTACATCAGTGTACTCTTTCAGACGAAC
>CAITZN010000189.1 GCA_903896915.1 uncultured bacterium | reverse complement strand
TTCAAAAGAGACTATCGGCTGGAAAAATTGCCGGCAATCCAACGAGCTGTGACTAACAATATGAATTAAATATTGCTTGACTGTTGGATTTATCCATTGCATTCTGCTATATATGTATAAAGTTTGTCTTTTTTCAAGATACGCGCTCCTTTCTTGCCTTCTGGACAGTGATGACCAAGCCGCACGATGTTTTTAACAACCTAAAGGTTTCCGGTAACTTACCGAGCATGCCACAGGTTCTAGTGCAACTGATCGACAGTTGCCATGATTCCGACATCACACTCCAGGCCATCGCCCAGATAGTCGACAAGGATGCCGCTATCAGCGCCAAACTGCTCCAACTGGTCAACTCATCCTTTATCGGGGTCCGCAAGGCCTTCACCAATATTGAACAAGCGGTAGTCCATCTCGGAGTGGATACCGTTAAAAATCTGGCTATCAGCATTTCTGTACAGCAGGTTTTCCGCCGGGTAGAAACGAACGGCCTGCTGTCCATCGACCGATTCTGGCACCATTCCTATCTCAACGCCCTCCTTGCCCAAAAAATTGCCATTGCCACCGCTTATCCCAATCCATCGGAAGCCTACTTGGCAGGACTGCTCCATGATATCGGCAAGTTGCTAATGTGGATGGCCTTTCCCGGTAAATATGCACCGCTCCTTCTCAAGGGCGTACGCTGCCATAACGGCCGGCTCGCCTTTCTTGAAGACGAGAAGCTCCACGTCAACCACTGTGAAGCCGGTTCCTGGCTTTGCGAACAATGGCGACTCCCCGCCCTCCTCGCCGACGCCATCCGATATCACCACCATCCAGTCGACGAGGTGGAACAGGCCCTGCCATTGACCAAAATTGCCTGCCTTGCTGATTTACTCAGCCACAACGATACCGTCGACCAGGAATCCCTGGATGCGGCTGACCGCTTCTTTCAAATGTCGCATCAACAGGTCAGCGCACTCTACGACGGGCTGGACGAACAGATCGAACAGATTGCCGGTCAACTTGGCATCCGTATCCCCCGGAAAGCCAAGACCTCCCATGACCAGGAACCGGAAAGCCAGGAGGTGCACAAGGAAACCTCCCTGGGGCTGATCAACAGGATACGTGATATAACCCAGTTGAACGGCTTGCTCGACAACCTGCTGCGGGCAGAGAACAATGAAGAAATTATCAATGCAGTCGAGCAGGGGTTGAAAATCCTCTTTAACGAAGACACCTGTCTCATCATGCTGAAGGATGCCAAAACCGGAGAAATGCGCTGCCACGCCTCACCAGACAACAAACTGGCAAGGGAAACCGGAAGCTTCACCTTTTCCCCTGAGCGGCAGAGCAACAGCCTGCCCGGGCTGGCTATCAAACAGCAACGCATGCTCCATTCCTTTATGAATGGGCAAGAGGCGAAAAGTTCAGGCAATATTCTTGATGCCCAAATACTGCGCCTCCTGGGAACAGCGGGAATGGCGGCAATCCCCTTAATCCATCGAAATGAAGCCCAAGGATTGATTCTCATCGGCCTTATCGAAAAAACGCAGCTCAATTTGAATGGTCAATGGACGCCCATACACCTCTTGGCCAATCACGCTGCTACCGCACTGTACCTGGAACAGATGCATGTTATCCAAGTGGAACGGATTGCCGTTGAACGCGTACGGTCGGCGAGCATGGTTGCCAGAAAAGTAGCCCATGAAATCAATAATCCGTTGGCCATCCTCCGCAACTATATCCATATTCTCGATAGCAGAAGCAAAAAAGGTGAACCAATCCATGAAGAATTGGCAATCATAGACCACGAACTGGAACGAATTGGCCACATCACCCTCGACCTGGAAGATCTGGCCCGAGAAAGGAACGACATCAACCTTGAGCGGGTAGACACTCACCAGGAACTGGAAGAGATCCTCCGCCTGTTCCAGGCATCTCTCCCTAAAGACAACCGGGTCACCCTGACCTTTGCACCATGGGAAAAACCGCTCGTGATCCGCGCCGATACCAGGTGCCTCCGCCAAATCATGCAAAATCTCCTCGGGAACGCCATGGACGCAGTAGACGGTCTTGGCGGCAGCATCACGGTCCGGACCACAGCCCAACAGGATAACGTGGTGATCTCGGTGGAAGATAATGGCCCAGGCATCGATCCATCTATGCGGGCCGATCTCTTCAAGGATGGGATCTCGACGAAACACGGCCGCCATGGTGGACTAGGGCTCGCAATCGTACATAACCTTGCAAACCAGATGGGGGGGACGGTAGCCTGCGAATCTGACCAGGGGTTGACAACGTTCTCGGTCACCTTTCCGGCCTGAATACCTTGTCTTTATTCAAAAATTAACATTTTTTCTTTGGACATTTTCCGGCAAACACGATTCAATTAAAGTTATGCATGTTTTAGCATTTTTTTCCAAAAAATCTGTTGCATACGCCAGGAAATTAGACATGGTCAGGCAACATACTTTACCTGACGGAGAAATTGCACACCCATGACACACTCCGTGCTCATCATTGACGATGAAGTCCGCTTCTGCGACAGCCTTGAATTTTTATTGAAAGCTGAAGGATATCAGGTAGATACTGCCGTATCCGGCGAGCGCGCCTTTCGGGCTCTGCAAAGGCGCGCCTATTCGGTTGCCCTTGTTGACATCAACCTGCCCGACATCAACGGCAACCATATTGCCGCCCAGATCAGCAGCGAGTATCCCGGCACAGCGGTTATAATGATGACCGGAAATGCCACCATCGACAATGCTATAGAATCTCTTCGCCAGGGTGTTTACGATTATCTCCGCAAACCCTGCCCACCCGAGCAACTGATCAGAACTGTCGCCAGAAGTATTCAGCACAAGCAACTCAAACAGGATCTGCACAATAGTGAGAAACGATTCCGCCAACTGGCCCAGGCCACTTGGGAAGGAATCATCATCTATGAAAAAGGTGAACTTCTCCAGACCAACAGTCAACTGTGCCAAATGTTCGGTTATCAGGAAAACGAACTGCTGGGCAAACAGATTTTCAATGTTCTACTGGACCGCAATTCCATCCGCACCATGACCATGCAGGAAGATCAGGACACCATCGGACCGTTCGAGGCGCGCGGGGTCAAAAAAACAGGCATCTCCTTTCCGGTAGAAATCAGGGTCAAACATATCGATTACCAAGGACGTCAAGTTCAGGTCGCCGCTGTTCGTGACGTCACGGCCAAAGAGACTGCCCAGCAGCAAAAGGTTCTCTTGATGAAAAAACTGACCGATGCCCAGCGCATGGAGTCGATCGGCTTGATGGCCAGTTCAGTAGCACATGACCTCAATAATATCATGGCGGGGATTATTACTTTTCCCGAACTGCTGCTTATGGATTTGGGCCAAGATTTCAAACACAAGGAAGAGCTTCTGATGATCAAAGAAGCTGGAAAACGGGCGGCAGCTGTGGTCAACGATCTACTGACCGTCGCACGGGGGGCGACTTGCAAGAGAGAGGTGCAGGATGTCAACGTGGTGATTTCAAATTATCTCAACTCCTTTGAATTTAAGGAGATTATCCAGCGTTACCCGGATGTTAAAACCACTCCCTACCTGGAAGAAAAATTACATAATATCAGCTGCTCGGCTATGCACCTCTCCAAATCGATCATGAATCTGGTGAACAACGCGGCCGAGGCCATTCAGACCAAAGGACACATTGCCCTCACCTCAAAAAACGTGCGGATCCATCACCCTTACCATGGGTATGAAACCATAGAACCAGGTGAATACGTGCTGATCTCGGTCGAAGATGATGGCCCCGGCATTTCCGAGCAGGATATTAAGCAAATCTTCAACCCATTTTATAGCAAAAAAGTGATGGGCCGCAGCGGTACCGGTCTCGGGCTGGCGGTTGTGTGGAATACCGTGCATGACCACGGTGGTTTCGTTGATGTGATCAGTAACGGCAAGGGAACGCAGTTCTCGCTCTATTTCCCGGTGGACAGGAACGGGGTTCATGTTCCTGCACAGCCCTTACCTATAATCAACCATTACCGTGGCAGCGGCCAGAAAGTTCTGGTGGTCGATGATCAGCAGAGCCAACGTGAGATCGCTAGCCGCCTGCTCTCTCGACTCGGTTATCAGGCCCTTACCGCGAAATCGGGTGAAGAGGCAGTCGAGCTCATCAAAAAAACGCCGGTGGATCTGGTTATTCTCGATATGCTTATGGATCCTGGCATCAGCGGCTGTGAAACCTACAAACAGATTATCAAGTTTGCTCCGGGCCAGAAGGCCATTATCACCAGCGGCTACTCTGATCTCGCGGATATTAACAAGGCCATGGAGCTCGGCA
>CAITZN010000188.1 GCA_903896915.1 uncultured bacterium | reverse complement strand
TCTATGATCCGGCTTCACGAAAGGATATGACTCTGAAAACCTCGTATAATTGATCAGTTCAAGTACCCTCGTTTTAATCACACGCTCCAGCCCTGACCGCTTTTCCCAGTGGTCAGGGCTGGAAGATTTTCCGGCGCTTATTCTTTTATTTTACTGTATTACCGTTTTTTTTCATTGAAAATACGTAAGCTTTTCGCTTGTTTGACTTTTTCTTTTTTTTCTGCTAGATTAGTCAGGTTTGGTACAGGTCTAATATTTATCAAGATGAAAGCAGCATTTTTGTTCGCTTTTATATATTAAAATCGTGGAGATAACATGGCCAGTGTCGTGGTGGTCGGCGCCCAGTGGGGTGATGAAGGTAAAGGGAAAATCGTTGATCTGTTGACACGGTATGCGGATTATGTTGTCCGGTTCCAAGGTGGAAACAATGCCGGCCATACCTTGGTGGTAGACGGTCAAAAGTATGTTTTTCATATAATTCCTTCTGGAATCCTTTATGAGGACAAAACCTGTGTTATCGGCAACGGAGTAATTATTGACCCAGGCGTACTCCTCAAAGAGATCGCCGGACTCGCCAGCAAGGGGTTTGCCGTCACGCCGAAGAGGTTGCTGATCAGCAGTAATGCTCACTTGATCATGCCGTACCACCAGCGCCTGGACCAGTCCAGGGAGGCCTCGCTGGCCAAGGAAAAGAAAATCGGTACCACTGGTCGGGGCATTGGTCCTTGCTACATGGATAAGGTCGGCCGGGTCGGCATGAAGGTCGGTGATCTGCTTGATCCCTCCTTGTTCAGGGATAAACTTCAGGCAAATCTGGAGGAGAAAAATTTTATTCTAACCAAGCAGTTCGGTGCAGAACCCGTCGATTTTGCAGGGATTGTTGAGCAATTTGAACGTTTTGCCGAACAGTTGGCACCCTTCATCGGCAATGTCTCTATGGTGCTTGATCAGGCCCGAAAAAATGGGCAAAATATTTTGTTTGAAGGCGCGCAAGGGACCCAGTTGGATATTGATCACGGCACTTATCCTTTTGTCACGTCGTCCAACACTATTGCCGGGAACGCTTGTATCGGTACAGGGTTTGGGCCTAGTCATATCGACGAGGTTATCGGTATTGTTAAGGCCTACACAACCAGGGTCGGAGAGGGGCCTTTTCCCACTGAACTGCCTGAGGGCGATAACATCGGCGATACTCTGCAGCAGAAAGGTCATGAATATGGGGCGACCACCGGTCGTCGCCGCCGCTGTGGCTGGTTTGATGCAGTGGTAGCCAATGATGCCGTCCGGTTGAATGGTTTGACCGGATTTGCTGTGACCAAACTCGATGTACTTTCTGGTCTGAAAAAACTGAAAATAGCCACCAGTTATCAGGTGGAGGGTGTTTCTTTTGGTTATATGCCGGAGAATATTCGTAAGGCCCGGCTGGCACAACCCGTCTATGAAGAGATGGATGGTTGGAACACAGAAATCACCGGAGTGCGCTCTTACAAAGATCTTCCAGACAATGCCAAAGCCTACCTGCATCGGTTGGAGGATCTTACCGGTGTGACCCCGGCAATCGTTTCTGTGGGACCTGATCGCGAAGAAACCTTGCTGTTGCGCAATCCCTTTGTTAGTTGAACCGCAACGGCTGGCTTCATCGGTGCTCTTGTTAAATATACGATAATGATTAAATTTATAATGTACGGCTTGTTGCCGGATTTCTAGTCGATTTTCTGAAGACTGATGGATTGGAACAAAGAATATACACTCCCGGAGATGGTTTGCTCCGGGATTTTTATTACATGGAGGCGAACAGCATGGCTCGTATTACAGTAGAAGATTGCCTGGAAACAGTGGGTGACGACAATCGATTTTCCCTGATTCATCTGGCTGTTGAGCGGATCAAGCAGCACCGAAAAGGTGAACCCTTCCTTGTGGCCGGTAAGAATAAAGAGATAGTCATGACTCTTAGAGAGATCGCCGCCGGTAAAGTCACTTTCGATAATATCTTTGATCTTCCCAAGCAACGCAAGGCAGAGAAGGCGCCCCCAGTAGCTGTGGTTGAAGAAATCACCATCGAAGAATAGCAATAGCCACGTGTAAAGGATTATGAGCAAAAGCTATTACGAGATTCTCGGAATCAATAAAGACGCTTCGGCGGAAGCCATTAAAAAGGCCTACCGCAAGCAGGCTATGAAATATCATCCTGATCGGAACCAGGGTGATAATACTGCTGAGGCGAAGTTCAAGGAAGCGGCTGAAGCCTATGAGGTGCTCAGTGATCTCCAGAAACGGCAGATCTACGATGCTTACGGCAAAGAAGGATTGAAAAACAGCGGTTACAGCGGTCCTGGAAACAGTGAAGATATCTTTTCGCACATCAATGATATGTTCGGTGACATCTTCGGTTTTGGCGGTGGCGGACGTGGCAGACGTCGTGATCCCAATGCGCCGGTGCCCGGTGAGGATCTGCGCTATGATATCAGGGTTTCCTTCATGGAAGCCGTTCATGGCGTCAACAAGGAGGTCAGTATCACCAAAAAAGAAACCTGCTGGACCTGTGAAGGGACAGGAGCGAGGCCTGGTAATAAACCTCAGGTTTGCCCGAGTTGTCAAGGGCGCGGCCAGGTTATCCGCTCTCAGGGATTCTTTCAGGTAAGTACCACTTGCTCCCGATGCAACGGCGCCGGGCAGATTATCACCGATCCCTGTGCAGATTGTCATGGAGCTGGCTTGATCAACCGGAGCAAAAAGGTCAGTGTCCGGATTCCGGCCGGCGTTGACACTGGCTCCCGTATGCGCCTTTCAGGTGAGGGGGAAGGCGGCCGTCGCGGCGGGCCTTCCGGCGATCTCTATGTCGTCATTCATGTCGATGAACATGAATATTTCCAGAGAGATGGCCAGACCATTTTTCTACAGCTACCGGTAACGATGGTTCGTGCCGCCTTGGGGTGTGAGGCTGATGTTCCCACTATCCATGGCACGACCAAGCTCAAGATACCTGCCGGGACCCAGTCGGGCGAGCGATTTTCTTTGCGTAATGAAGGCGTGCCCAGTTTACGGGGTGGCGGCAAAGGGGACATGGTGGTCGAAGTCAAGGTGCAGACCCCAGTCAAACTGAACAAAGAGCAGAAGGAACTTCTGCGTCAGTTTGACGAATTGAGCAAGCAACACGAAGAAGAGGGCTTTTTTTCCCGTCTCTTTCATGGTCACTTGGGAAAACAAAAAAAACAAGCTGAAGATCAGGAAAAAGTAGCAAATGGCTGAAAATCAGCTTTTTTCGCACTTTGATGCCACTGGCAAGGCCCGCATGGTCGATGTTAGTCAGAAGAGTGAGACGGAACGTCAGGCAATTGCTGCGGGCTCGATCACCATGTCATCATTGGTGTATGGAATGATTCGCCAAGGTACGGTCCAGAAAGGCGATGTGCTCGGTGTGGCACGGATTGCTGGCATCATGGCTGCCAAGAAGGTGGATCAGTTGATTCCCCTCTGTCACCCTCTAGCTATTACTGCTGCAGACTTAGCTTTTTCCTTTAACGACGAACAATGTACTATTAACGTTGAGGCAACTGTATCGATAACAGGGCGGACTGGGGTCGAGATGGAAGCATTGACAGCGGTATCTGTTGCCGCGCTCACCATTTACGATATGTGTAAAGCTGTAGACAAGAACATGGTGATCTCAGATATTCGGTTGCTACAAAAGAGCGGCGGTAAGAGCGGACTCTTTGTCAGGACTCCTGCCGTATGATATACTTCACATAGATATATTACAGGTAGATTTTCAGAACCACCTTGCTGGAGAACAAACATGGATGAGAAGGATTTGCTGCTGTTCAAAGAGCAGCTTGAAGCGATGAAGGCCGAAATCAATATAGATGTCGAGCAGACCCTTACCGAAATGACAAGCCAGACTGGAAATATTCCGGATCCCAATGACAGGGCTACCATGGAGTCGGATCGGAGTTTCGAGCTCCGTATACGAGGTAGGGAACGCAAGCTGATGGATAAGGTTGACGAGGCTTTGATACGAATCGATGACGGTTCTTACGGTGTCTGCGCCGGTTGCGGTGAGGATATTGCGATCAAAAGGCTCCAGGCGCG
>CAITZN010000187.1 GCA_903896915.1 uncultured bacterium | reverse complement strand
CCGCCGTAGCATTTGGCGGTTACATCTTTCCGGAGAGCGGCAATGTTTTCTCGCGCAATAATATTGCCGCCAATAGCCGCCTGGATGGCGATTTTAAACATCTGCCGCGGGATTTCCTCCTTCAGGCTCTCGCAGGCTTTCAACCCCCTTTCTCTTGCTCTTGCTCTATGGGTAAGCTGCGATAAGGCATCAACCTGTTCGCCATTTACCATGATATCGAGCTTGACGAGATCGCTGGTCCGGTAATCCAATAATTCGTAGTCAAATGAACCGTACCCCTGAGTCACAGATTTTAATTTGTCGTAGAAATCGTAAATCACTTCCGCCAAGGGCAATTCACAGGTGAATTCGATACGGCCGGGCATGGGGTAGTGGTAGTTGGTGTTTTCGCCGCGACGATCCATGCAAAGCGACATGACCACGCCCATATATCGTTCGGGAATGTGGATAGTAGCCTTGATAAAAGGTTCCTCGATACGGACAATCGATCCGGGATCAGGGAAATAGGAAGGATTGTCAATTTCGACGACAGTATTGTTTTGGAGATAGAAAATATATTTAACCGTAGGCACGGTAAGAATGAGGGAAATGTCAAATTCCCTCTCTAAACGCTCTTGGACAACCTCAAGGTGGAGCAGTCCGAGAAAACCGCAACGGAAGCCGAATCCTAAGGCTGCTGATGAATCTTTCTGGAAGGTTAGGGCGGCGTCATTGAGCTTGAGTTTTTCCAGGGCTGTGGCTAAGTCTTCATAGTCATCGGTAGACACAGGATACAGTGAAGAAAAGACAACTTGCTGGACCTCCTTAAAGCCGGGTAGGGGGGCTGCACAGGGGCGATCTTTGAGGGTGATGGTGTCGCCGGGTCGAGTGTCAGTAATTGTTTTCACTCCGGCGATGATGTAGCCGATCTCGCCTGCGGAAAGCTGTTGTCGTCCTTCTCTGTGCAGGTGGAACACGCCAAGGTCTTCTACACGATAATCAGCGCCATTGGACATGAAGAGGATCTGGTCGCCGTTTTTCACAGTGCCGTTTATTATCCGAACGGAGATGACGGTGCCGCGGTAGGGGTCGTAGCTGGCATCAAAGATCAGCGCTTCCAACGGTTTGTCCGGATCCCCTTTGGGTGGCGGCAATAAACGGACAACGGCATTGAGCAGTTGCAGGACGCCTTCGCCGGTTTTGGCTGAGCACATCTGGATGGCTGCCCCGTCCAGGCCAAGGTCTTCTTCGATTTGAGCCGCCACCTTAGCAGGTTCGGCGGCGGGCAGGTCGATTTTGTTGATAACCGGGATGATCTCCAGGTTATTCTCCATGGCTAGATAGAGGTTTGCCAGGGTTTGCGCCTCAATGCCCTGGGCCGCGTCGATGAGCAGAAGAGCACCTTCGCAGGAGGAAAGTGCGCGCGACACCTCATAGCTGAAATCGACGTGACCAGGAGTGTCCACCAAGTTAAGCGTATACTTCGATCCGTCCTCTGCAAGGAAGGGCAAGCAAATGGTTTGTGATTTTATGGTGATGCCGCGTTCGCGCTCGATATCCATAGTGTCGAGCATTTGATCCTTGAATTCTCGATCGGTGACCATGTTGCAGAGT
>CAITZN010000186.1 GCA_903896915.1 uncultured bacterium | reverse complement strand
GTCTTTTAATTCTGCTCATTATGTGTATGGTAACTGGAGACATGGTTACTTCACCCCTTGGTTGAATTGGGCTAGGCCGACTGAGCGACGGAGATCGGCAACGGCGATTTTGCGGGAAGCCGAGGCCAGGGCATGGCTGATATGGGCGTCGGTCAATCTGTTTTCGGTGTTGATGAGCTCGGACGAAAGCAGTACACCTTCTTTGAAACGGATCCGGGCCAGTCGGGCACTTTCCAACGCTGACTCCACCATCTTGAGAGTGACCTTGAGACGCTCTATCTCCTGGTTTAAAGCGAGCGATGCCTGTTCGAACTCCAGGTTGAAGCCCAGTTCCATTTTACGCTGCTGCTCTTTGGCTTCCGCCAACTGAGCCTTGGCCCGATCAGTTGCCGCAGCGGTCTGCTGCCCGTTGAACAGGGTGTAGTTAAGGCGCAGGCCTGTTGTCCAGGAATTGCCGGAGCCGTCTTCAAGTTCTAGGCCCTTGTCGATTTGGTACGAACCAAAAGCGTCGGCCGAGGGGTAGTTCCCGGCCCTGGCCTGCCTTACCGCAGCTTCCTGTGCCTTGACCATTGCAGCCATGCTGGCCAGTTCCGGCCGGTTGTGGATGTCGCGCTCCACCGGAACATCCTGCACCTGGCTTGCGGAGGTATCGAGCCTGGCCTCTCCCCGCGGAATCCCCAGAAGATGGAGAAAACCTTGTTGCGCAAGGCTCAAGCCATGTTGCGCCTGGATCAGCTGTTCCTGCGCTTTTGCCTGCTGCACTTCCAGGTTGAGCAGGTCTTCTTTGAGCAGGCTGCCTTCTTGGAAGCGAGCCTGGGCCACCGCCAAAGAGGAGCTGATGGCCTCGACAGCCGCTTTTCTCGCCCGTACCGTTTCTTCGCCCTGAACAATGGTATAAAAAACGCGCACCACTTCAAACCCGAGTCGGGAGCGGATGGCTGACTGCTCATGCTGAGTTGCTTGACTGCGCTGGCCGGCTGCATCAAGGGCTGCTTGGTCATGGCCACCGTTATACAACCGGTACTGGACCGTGGCTTTAGTCTGGAGAGTATCGGTGATACCTGGTTTGTTGAAGTCGATAGTGTTGGAAAACATTCCTTGGTTGAGGATGTTGCCAAAGGAATACATGGGGTTATTGGTGCGGCTGTATTCGGCGCTCACCCCTAGTTGCGGATAAAAGGCAGCCTTGGCCGATCTGATGTCGGCGTCGGCCGCATGGATGCGTTCCAGCGCAGCTCGTGCATCCGGATTGTGCTGCAGTGCAAATTGAACCGCTTCTTGTGCTGTCCATCGTGAGGGCATGGCCTCTTTTTCACCGGCTGCGAGTGTTTGCGAAAGAATTGGCGAAAGAAGGAGAGCGAAAAAGAAAAGGACCAGGGCTTGGCGTGATGGGGGCATGGTGTGTCCTTTTTGTTGTGAGATGGAAATGGGTATTGGTATATTAAGTTGCAAGCAAAGAGTATAGGTTAAATGAAGGTCAGAAGTCTTGGACTGACAGTTTAGATACTGTCAATTCATGTGAAAATAGGTCCTAATTTTGTATTTTGCAATAACAATGCATATTAAAAAAAGATTGAACACACAGTGTGGTACAGTCAATCTAGGAGGAATTAATGAAAATGACGCGTTTGATAACCCAAAGGATTCTTTATTGTGTCCTACTTGCAGTTGTCTCGATTACTTTAGAAATTGCAGACGTGGCTGCTGAGGAGCAGACCCTTCCCCAAAGGCAGGAAGGTGTACAGGAGAGGGAGAACTCGAAATGGAGTGACGCTGGCCAAGAGGTTAGGAAAGCCTCGGGGGCAGTCGTAGAGGCCACAAGGGAGACGGCAGGGGGCGCATTGGAAAAAGTGAGGGACGAATCGGTAGGTGCCTGGGAGAAAGCCAGGTCGGGTTCCAGAGAGGTGGCGGAAACGGTCGGCGAAAAAACGAAGGATGCCGTGGGGACGGTCAAAGAGCAATCAAGGAATTTTTGGGAGAAGGCCTGGATGGAGTCTAGGTATGTCTGGGAGCAGGGCAAATCTAAAATTCATGAGGTTACCGCACCGACCCCTCCTCTCCCACCTGCAAAATCGGCTGTTGCGTCACCAACTGCACCCGTCGAGCCAACTAAACCCGCAACATCAGCACCATCTCAATAACAGAGGGGCATGTCGATGTTCAACGAATGAAAGAGTGCCGCATTTTGGGAGAGCCCGGCCTGTTGTCGGAGGGGGCGTGTCGTTATCGAATGAACAGGCAACTTCTGACGGGCCAAGAGAAAGAAAAAATTCCTGCTATACTCTTTGTTGTCATTAAACGACCCGGTGTTGCCTTAAGCTGTTTGGGGTTGACGGTCAGTCACAACGAATCTCAACCCGGTTTCTTCCTGATTGTTTGGCGGCGTACATGGCATCGTCGGCACGTTTGATGAGCGTCTCGGCGATATCATCCGGACAGAACTGAGCAACCCCGAAACTGCAGGTCACGGTACCTACTTGAGGGAAATCGTGTTGTTCGACTCGGAATCTGATTTTCTCCGCAAGTACACCTCCTGACCTCGCATCGTTGTTGTGCACGAGAATGACAAACTCCTCCCCGCCGAGGCGAGCAAAAATATCAGTTTGGCGGATCGTGCCGGTGACTATTCGGGCTAGTTCCTGCAATACGTAGTCTCCGGTTTCATGCCCATAGGTGTCGTTGATCCTCTTGAAATGGTCGATATCAAAAAAGATGAGTGCCAGCGGCATGCCATAGCGCTTTGCTTCCAAGATGTTTGCCGGTAGCAGTTCTAAAAATTTACGCCGATTAAAGAGCCCGGTTAAAGAATCGGTCGTTGCCAGGTTTTCAAGGACTGCATTAAGCCTTTGCAACTCTTCTGTCGCCAGGTCACGTTCTTCGGTGCGCCGCCGCAGCCCTGTGTAGCCAGCATACAGTCCCGCAAGTCCTAACACCCACATGGCACCATGACCGGCCCAGAGCAATGCAACCTGCTTGCCGGTGGCAGGATCAAAGATCCGCATCGGCAACCGGATGCTGATGCCGCCACGAATGTCGCCTGTTTTATACCCTTGATGGATATGGCAGGGCAGGCAGCTTTCTTCAGTCACCAAAGGTTGCATCAGCCGCACGTAGCGAATGTCCTCTTCGCTTTCTAAGCTGCTGAACTCTTGATGTCCACGTTCAAATAATTGTAATGCTGTGGTTTCCCAGGCGTCGGCTTTGTTCTCAGGGCGTAGAGGTTTGAGGCTGGAAATACGCCCGGACACCTTGTGTTCTTTTTGCGCGAATTCGTAAATCTGGCGCGTCATGTACGCTGGATTGACCAGGGTAAGCTGACGTCCCGAAGGAGTGGTCACGTCTCGTTCTTCGAGGGAAGGCGGATAGAATGGGTTGGGAACTAATCCCATGTCGGTTGCTATATAGAGACCGCCATGGAAAGCATTCCAGTTACGATAGAGGATGTCTTTTTCGATATAGGCTCTGGCGACATTCAGGGCGATTGTTTTAGTTTCCTGCTGATGCACAGAAATGCTTGCCGTAAGGGATATAATAATGACCAAGGTCTAGCCGCAGGCAAGGAGCAGGGAATAGGTTTTGGGATGGGAGAGATATGATTGCAGCTGATGCTTTATCGGCATCGCGACGCACTGTGGTTGGTATTAGCGAGTTGTACTATCCGCTCGACATAGCGGGCATAATGCAGGTCGGTATTGATTTTATATCCATCATAACATGCTGCAGCAATTCGATTGAGGAGCGGATCAGTGCAACCGTTTAAGAAGGCATAATGGGAATTGGCGATTAACGGCCCGGTCAGCGAATCGTAGCGGTCGTTGTTGTCCATGTACATATGAACCAGTTCGTTGATGAGGTCGGTGAGGAGATATGCCGTGAGAAAAGCGAGTATCTGCCAGCCGGCACCAATTGATTGCGGCCAGATCCGGTATACGAGATACAATTGTAGAGATATATTTATGATTGAGACCGATGCACCAAGAACCTTGTACCTGCTTTTGGAAGTATAGCGTTCCATGGCAGCGTTGAACTGTTCTTGTTTAACGAACATCTCCAAGTTCAATATTCTTTATAAGCTGACTTACAGCTCAAAGGATTCATGCAGGCCAGGCATTACGACTTGGGTACCGGTCAGGTGGCTCGCCAGGGTCTGCATGGCCGTCTCCTCACCGTGTACCAGAAAGGTGCGTTCGGGGCTACCGGTCTGCGCATGCCAGTTCAGGAGTTCTTGTTGGTCGGCATGGGCGGAAAAGCCGCCAATAGTATAAATCTCAGCGTTGACCTCGATCTCTTCCTGCAGCACGCGGACTTCAGCCGAGCCTTCAATGATCTGTCGTGCCAAGGTGCCCTCTGCTGCATAGCCGACAAAGACTACCGAGGCTTCCGGCCTCCAAAGATTATGGCGGAGATGATGGCGGATTCTGCCACCGGTGCACATGCCGGAACCGGCAATGATGACGACACCCTGCATGTGCTTCAGGGCCATAGATTCTGAGGTGTCGCGGATGATCTGCAACCCTGGGAATTCGAAGGGGTCCTTTCCGGAGGCGATCACCGCCCAGGTTTCCTCATCAAAACATTCGCGATGCCGACGAAAAATCTGGGTGGCGGAAATGGCCATGGGAGAATCGAGAAAGACCTGGAGGTTGCGGGGCAGTTTTTCCTGTTCGATCCCTTCGCGGAGATAGTAGAGGAGTTCTTGGGTTCGTTCCAGGGCAAAGCTGGGGATGAGAACATTGCCGTTCCTGGCGATGGTGGTGTTGATCGCCTGGTACAGTTCTTCGACGGAGGGTTCCAATTTCTTGTGCAGTCGGTCGCCGTAGGTGGACTCCATGATCACGGTATCGGCATGCGGCGGCGTTGCCGGATCGGGAATGATGGCCCGGCCATCGTAGCCAAGATCTCCGGAAAACAGCACGCGTCGGTGTTTGCCAGCCTCTTCCATTTCCAGGAGGATGCTGGCGGAGCCGAGAATATGGCCGGCATCGTAAAAGGTGGTGCGGATGCCGGGACAGAGATCATACAGCTTGTCAAAAGCAGTGATATCGACAAAAGCGTCCAGACAGTTGAGGGCATCCAAGGTGTTATAGAGCGGTTCGATCAGTTCCTTTCTATGCCTTTTTTTGCTCGCCTTATAGTTTTTGTATCCAGCCTCCTCTTCGTGGATGCGGGCTGAATCGAGCATGACCAGTCTGGCCAGTTCGCGGGTTGCCGCCGTGGTAATGATCTTACCTTTGAAGCCAAGTCTGCTGAGCAGAGGGATACGGCCACAATGGTCGAGATGGCCGTGAGTGAGTAGCAGGTAATCGATGGCGGCTGGATCAAAGCCGAAATCGTTGCGGTTTTCCTCCTCCATCTCCCGGTTGCCCTGATAGAGACCGCAGTCGATCAGGATTTGTTTCCCCAAACATTCAACGAGATAACAGGAACCGGTGACATTTCTGGCGGCACCGTGAAAGGCAATGCGCATGAGTACCTTCTGTAGCGTCCCGGAGGCCGCAAGGTGTGTTATTTTTTATCGCGAAGAACGATGGTTACCCGGCGGTTTTGCTGCCGCCCTTCCGCAGTTTTGTTGGAGGCGACCGGATTGGCATAGCCGTACCAATACATGAGCATGTTCTCCCGGTTGATGCCGAATTTCTTGTGCAGATAATTCCGAACGCTTTCGGCACGCCGTTGCGAGAGTCCGATATTATAGGCTTCGGTGCCGATACTGTCGGTAAAGCCGGAAAGGACCACATAGGATTGCGGGTTCGCCTGCAAGTACCGGCCGAGCTTATCGAGTTGCTCTGCATATTTTGGTTTGATGTTGGATTTGTTGAAATCGAACAGGATGTTATTGAAACCGTTCGCTCTTGTATCCATATAGAGCTTGCCCAGCAGATGCTCTGGTCTATTATAGGCAGTGTCGAAATCGATAACCTGGGAACAGCTGTTAACGGCGGCGATATCGTCCAGTAGTTTTCTGGCTTTTGCATCGGTGGCACTGGAGACGATGTTGAAGCAGATATCATATTTGGCAGCCAGCTTCCTGGCTTCTGTCAGAGGGGGGGGCTCGAATTCTTTAAAGGTGGAGTGTTTGCCGTCGGAAAACAAAAAAATTTCAGTCCGTCCCGCCAAGCCCAGGAGATGCTCCAGTTTCATCAGGCCTGTCTGGAGCATGGGCGGGCTTTGCGCAGTAACCGGCAGTTGCTCGATGGCGGCTGCATACTCTGCTTTATTGTAGAGTTGTAGCCGGTAATAGGGCTTAAAGGCAAAAGGAGAGCCGTGTAGCCAAAGCTCACCCTTCCAGTGGGGATAGAGACCGGCCTGCCAGTTCAGTTCCGGCAGGGAGGCGTTGCTTTCGCGAATAATCTTCTTTTGGGCCTCTATCCGGGTCAGACCGGTGTTTTTATACGGTACTGCCATGGTGGTGGAGGGATCGTAAAAGATAAAGAAATTCTCAGCCATGCGTTGGGGGCGGCTATCCCCGGCGGGGCGGAGTTTATCACCCAGTCCGGGGGACGATTGTTCGCAGTGGACCGGGCCAGAAGCCAGAAGGAGCAGCAGGAAGGTGAAGAAAAAAAGGAGAGAGGGGCGCTGTTTCATCGTGTCGGCTCCTATGGTTACCAGCATCACAGCTGAAATCCGAAGAAAGGGCGGGGGAGACTCTATTGGTCAGAGTATACCCGCCCGAGAGGGTCTGTCAAGTATTGGGAGTAATTTTGCCTAGATGGCCAGCGTTAACTGCGTTGCTTGGTCGGGACCTGATCAGGGAGGACGATAATGGTTTCGGTCAATCCGGCGAATCGGCCTTCGTTATACCATGGTGCTTGGTGCACCAGTTTGCGGATGCCATTTTTCTCAGTGAAGTAGGTGTTGCCCGTCTGTTCCTGCAAAAGTCTGCGGATGATGACGTTTGACGGTTCCGGGTGACATGCGAATAAGCTGGTGCCGAGCAGCGCCTCGCCGCCCTGTTTGCTGAAATCGTCCGTCGCCAGCCGGTTCATGGCGATGATGATGCCGTGGGTGTCGCAGACGCAGACTGCGGCTGGGTAGTCGTTCACCCAATCAAAGGATGTGTTGGGCATTATGCATCTGGTATGTAAGGAAGGTAAGCAAGGTAAGGAAGGATGTCGATTAAAAGGTGCCGAGATCTTCAGGGTCGAAGGGCAGCCATTGAAAAAGATATTGTTCTAAGGCGAGGCATTTGCTGAAATTTGCCTGGATCAACTGCTGCCGGTCGGGATTGTCTTTACTGTAACGGTCCAGGATATATTCAAGCCGTTCGTCCAGATTAACCACTACATTATGCCGAACCCGTTTATCGGCGTAATAGACAATCTCTCGGGCAGTGAAATGTCCTTTGGTGTACTGGTCCGGTTCATAGTGACGGAGGATGACATGTTCTTCGACAATGGCTGCAATTTCGGGGAATCCGTGTTGCCTGCAGATGTCGGCGCCAACCCTGGCATGATCGCAGGTACTGTTGAGGCAGGGGGTCTTAGCAATATCATGGAGCAACGCCCCGGCGATCACCAGATTGCGGTCGGGCTGAGGACGTTCCGGGACAAAGGCACAGAGCCCAGTCAGCAGTTGTTCTGCCAACCGGGCGACCACCAGCGAGTGGTGCCGGATATTGGCAAGCATCCCGTACTGTTCCATTAATTGAACACATTCAGAAAGAGACGGGATGCGGAGGTGAGCCATTGCCATGGAGTGCGAAGCGGGCTGAAAGGATGAGCTATTTGCCGCTGAAGCGGTGGACGGCATCGACCGCAATCCGCACCTGATCCGGCGGTGTTTCCGGGAGGATGCCGTGGCCGAGGTTGAAAATGTAGCCTCGAGCGTCTTGGGCATCCGTCAGCATGGTTTTGATCCGCTGCTCAAGCCGTTCTTTAGGGAGGAAGAGGGCAACAGGATCGATGTTGCCCTGGATCGCATGGTCCCCTGCTTGCTTGATGGCGTCGCCAATAGGCAGTCGCCAGTCAAAACCGAGGACATCCGCCCCGAGGGTGACGGTGTGTCGGATCAGGGTGGCGCCGTTGTTGGCGAAGTAGATCAGCGGGATATCGGTCATGGCGCGCAGGTCGGAGATGATTGAGCGCACATAGGGCAGGGCGAACTGCTCGTAATCACAGGGGGCAAGGATTCCCGCCCAGGAGTCGAACAATTGCAGAACTTGGGCTCCCGCACGAGCCTGGGCTCGCAGGTAAGCACTGGTGCAGGCGGTGATTTTTGAGAGCAGATTATGATACAGCTCGGGCTCTTGGAACATCATTTTCTTGGTGTGAAGAAAAACTTTGGAACTGCCCCCTTCTATCAAGTAGGTGGCCAGGGTGAACGGTGCCCCAGCAAAACCGATAAGCGGTACCTTCAGCACCCTGCGCAGCATGCGGATCGTCTCCATAACAAAGGGGACCGTCGCCTCCGGGTCAGGAACAATGAGGGCATCAACCGCTCGCTGGCTGCGCACCGGGTTGGGGAAGACAGGGCCTCGGCCTTCGTGGAATTCGAGGGCGAGATTCATGGCCTCCATCGGAATGAGGATGTCGGAAAAGAGAATGGCCGCGTCAAAGCCGAAAATGTCGATTGGCTGCAGGGTTACTTCGGTGCAGAGTTCCGGGCTTTTGCAGAGTTCCAGAAAACTGACTTTGCTGCGCACTTTTTGGTATTCCGCCAGGTACCGGCCCGCCTGCCGCATGAACCAGACCGGGGTGTATTCGGTTTGTTCGCCCTGACAGGCTCTGAGAAATGTATTGTTCATTATTTTCCGTAAAAAATGATTGTCAGTAAAAAGCGGCTGGTTTCGTTTTGCAGAGAGAACCGGTCGCTCCAATGAGCAGTGAATGGTTGTATTACAGGTGCGTGGCTGTCAATGTCCCGGCTGATAGGTACAAAAGGGCTCCGTCGCCAGGTAATCGCCAGTTATGGCGTAGGCCCTGGCCCGGCAACCGCCACAGACATTGACATACTCGCATCGCCCACAGTTGTCCTTGTAACCGGCAAAGTCACGCAAATCGAGAAAAAGTTTTGAATTTTCCCAGATATCCTTAAAAGACTGGGTACGGATGTTGCCGGCTGCTTTGGGGAAATAGCTGCAGGGCAGGATATTACCGTCGACATCAATAAGGCAGATTAATTGCCCTGCCAGGCAACCCTTAGAGCCGCCGGTGGAGAATTTGAGGCTGCGTCGTTTGAACCGCTCTCCCTCTGCTTTGGATCGTTGCAGGATGATCCTATAATATTGGGGCGCACAGGTGGGGCGGACGAGAAGATCGTGTTCCTCTTTTTCCATGTCGTAATGCCAGTTGAGGATATCCTCGTACTCTTCAGCCGGAATCAGTTCCGCCATGATATCCTCGCCCCGTCCGGTGGGCACGATCATGAACAGGTACCAGGCCGTTGCCCCTAATGACTTGACGAGTTGATATATTTTGGGTGCTTCCTCCTTGTTGCGTTTCGTGAAGGAGGAGTTGATGAGGAATTCAATTTTGTGCTCGTTAAAGAGGCGGATGGCGTTCATTACCCCGGCAAACGCCCCGGATTGGTTGCGAAAATCGTCGTGCACCGCTGCGGTGGAGCCGTCGAGGCTTAAGGAAACCATCTTGATGCCGGCTTCCTTGATGCCTTTGCAAGTTTCTTCAGTAACTAGGGCGCCGTTGGTGGCCAGGCACATTCGCATGCCGAGCCCGGTGCCGTAGGCGGCTATGTCAAAGACATCCGATCGCAGGAGCGGTTCACCGCCGGACAGGACCATGACCGGATTGGCGTAACTGCGAATCTCGTCAAGCACCCGTTTAGCCTCGATAAAGGAGAAGTCAGGATGTCCCTCGACCTCCATCTGAGATGAAGAACGGCAGTGCACGCAGTTGAGATTGCAGCGGCGGGTAATCTCCCAGGCGATCCATTTTGGCGTAAAATCCATGGCGGTATCCGGCCCCGACCGGAACGAACGTTAAAGTATGCAACCGCATTGCAACAGGTATGTTCTTCTTTGCTTCCTGTTGGTGTGGGAGACTGCAAACAAATGATTGAGTAAGAAATATATTAATCTTGTCCGGCAGGGTCAACTGCTTTGTCGGGTGGTCAGGGTTTAGGGTGGTCTTGGCGCAGCAATGCCACAATTGTGCTGGAAATTATCTGTAAAGAGTTTATCATGTAAGTAGTCAGGATGATTTTCAATCTTCTTTTACGCTGGAGGTAATGTATGCAAAATATCAAGAGTATCCTTACTCCGATCGATTTTTCCGACAACGCCGGTACGATAGTCAAGGCAGCAGCCTACATCGCAGGAACCTTCAAAGCGGAGTTGCATCTCGTTTTTGTGGTCCAGAATTTCGAGGATTACAGTGGTTTTTTTGTGCCACCCGTCAATCTGCCCAATCTTGAAGAGGAGCTTTTTGCCTCGGCGCAACAGCAGATGGAGACCTATGTTGAAGAAAATAAAGCAATGTTTGCCGAAGCCGGAGTGGCTCATGTGACTGGCAAGGTTTTGTCCGGTGATGTGGCGGAGGAAATCCTGACCTATGCGGCCAAGAAAAAAGTGCAGCTGATTATCATGGGAACGCATGGTTACAAAGGGTTGGAGAGAATGATGTTCGGCAGTGTCGCCGACAAGGTAGTGAAAACCGCTTGTTGCCCGGTCATGACCATCAACCCCTACCGGGACGAGTGTGAAGAAAACGTGGGTTGATTTTTTCCCCGAGGATGTCGGTTTCTGGAAGATAAGTGAGGTAGCATTCGGATGGTGGAACCGTGATGGCCGGCAGCCCAACTGATATCTTCGGGGGAAAGGTAGTCTTTATATCCAATGTCCTGTGCCGTATGAAGAGGATGTTAACGCTCCTTTCCCTTTCCTTCTCT
>CAITZN010000185.1 GCA_903896915.1 uncultured bacterium | reverse complement strand
TAGTAGGCCAATAGTCCTATTGGCCATTTTGTTTAAGCTAGAAGATCAACTATTTCCTCACGGGTCAGGATCGAACCCAGCCGTTGGTTGCGCCTGTCACGGTCTTTACGCTGATCGTTTTTTTTTCGCCGATCAACACCCAAGCGTAAATGGGTCAGCGATCGAAGCCAATTCTTGATCGTTTTGCGAAGTTGAACCGAAACCACCCGACTGTCGAGACGTCTTTCATCTTGAGAACGTCGGTTTTCATTTTTCCGTCGGCTGAATACTATTCGTCGCTCAAGACGCTCGGGAGTGTCACTTTCTGGATGTTTCAACTGGACAGGAGTCATGGTCACTTTTTCCTATTGCCAACTCAATCAGGGTTATAGAAGGGCAGTGCGGCGCGACCCCTTTAATTTATTCGTGCCGCAGCGCCTCGATCGGATCCATGCGTGCCGCGCGGCGTGCCGGGAAGAATCCGAATACCACCCCAATGCCGGCTGAGAATACGAAGGACAGCAAATTGATTGTCAGGTCAAACAGGTAGGGCACGTCCATCACACTGGCCAGCACAATGGACGCACCAGTGGCGATGACAATGCCGATGATTCCGCCCAGAGTCGCCAAGGCTACTGCCTCGATCAGGAATTGCAGCAGCACCTCGCGCTCCAGGGCGCCAATGGCCAGGCGCAGGCCGATCTCGCGAGTACGTTCGGTGACGCTGACCAGCATGATGTTCATAATGCCGATTCCGCCCACCAACAAGCTCACTGCAGCCACAGCGCCCAGCAGGGTGGTCATCACCTTGGTGGTACCCGACAACGCCTCGGCCAACTGCTGGGTGTCGAGGACGTTGAAGTTGTCGTCGTCGCCCTCAGCCAGCTTGCGGCGTTCGCGCAGCAACTGCCTGAGGCTGGCCTTCAGGGGTGTGCTGTCGCTGCCATCCTGCATCGACACCAGCAGGGTGGCCACCTTCTGGTTGCCGGTGACGCGACGTTGGAGCGTGTGCAACGGCACCAGCACTGTATCGTCCTGATCGTTGCCCATCGCGGCCTGCCCCTTGGAGGCGAGTACGCCGATCACCTCACACGAGAACTGCTTGATGCGCAGTTGCTCGCCAAGGCCGCCCGCGCCCACTGCACCACCGAAGATCTCGCGCCGTACCGTCTCGCCGATGATACAGACAGCAGCACCTGAACGCTGTTCGTCGTCTTCAAATTTGCGTCCGGAGGCCAACTTCCAGTTGCCGGTGTCGAACCAGGCATTATTGCTGCCAGTCACACTGGTGGCCCAGTTGCGACCGTTGGCTACCACGGTGACGCTGGCACGGCCTTCAGGCGCCACAGCGGCTACCCCGCCGATCTGGGCGAGGATAGCTTCAGCATCGGCCTCTTTGAAGGAGGGGATGCCTGCCCCGCCGCCACCGCCACCAGGTCCCTGACGCTGCCCCGGTCGCACCATCAGCAGGTTGGTGCCCAGGCTTGAGATCTGCATCTGCACCGCCTGGGTGGCGCCTTTACCCAGGGTGACCATCGTGATCACCGCACTAACGCCGATAACGATACCCAGGATGGTGAGAAACGAGCGCAACAGGTTGCGGCGGATTGAGCGCAGGGCGAGGAATAACGTATTCAGGAGCATCAGAGGCTCTCAGCTGTAATCGGCACGACCTGACCCGATAGGGGCGCAGCGTTCGATTGCGGATTGTGTTCATCGCTATCTATGCTGCCGTCAACGAAACGAACGATCCGGTGTGCATAAGCGGCCATGTCGGGCTCGTGGGTAACCATCAGCACGGTGATGCCGTGTTCCGTGTTCAGACCTCGTAGCAATTCCATGATCTCCCGACTGCGCTGGCTGTCGAGGTTGCCGGTGGGTTCGTCGGCCAGCAGCACCGCTGGCTCCGTGACGATGGCGCGGGCAATAGCCACCCGTTGCTGCTGCCCTCCGGAAAGTTCCGCAGGGGTGTGATGTTCCCAGCCGTCCAGGCCCACCGACTGCAGCGCCTTAACCGAAGCAGCACGCCGCACCGCTGAGCTCTCGCCGCGGTAGAGCAGCGGCAGTTCGACGTTTTCCTGGGCCGAAGTGCGTGCCAGAAGATTAAACCCTTGGAAAACAAAACCCAGATAGCGGCGGCGCAGCCGAGCGCGCTGGTCACGTGACAGGGCTTCAACACGCGTCCCGTGGAACAGGTACTGTCCCGAGCTGGGGGTGTCCAGGCAGCCGAGAATGTTCATCGCAGTAGATTTCCCCGATCCGCTGGGCCCCATGATGGCGACAAACTCACCGGCATTGATGTCGAGATCGATCCCTTTTAGCGCCAGTAATTCGGCCTGACCGGTGCCGTACTTCTTGGTCACGCCCAGTAATCGGATCAAAGGCATCGCATCGGGATTGTTCATTTCGCAACCGTTGTTTTCTGGTCGGTAATGACCTGCATGCCGGCTTCCAGATCACCGGCGGTGACCTCGGTCATGCGTCCGTCGCTGATACCCGGTGTCACCGCAACCGAAACAGCTTCGCCATCGAGCAGCACCCAGACCTGCCGCGCCATTGCCGTGCTGGCACCCTCTGCAGCTGATTTCCGGGTGACGTTTCTCCGCGGCATACGCGGCGTCAGGCTGGAGACAATGCCGTTTTTGGTGGTCGGTTTGCCTGCGTCCAGGGCGATGGGGGTAAAGCGCAAAGCAGTATTGGGGACCAGCAATACATCCTTGCGCTGCGTCGCGGTAATGGTTGCGGTGGCCGTCATGCCGGGTCGCAGACTCAGGTCGGCATTGTCCACTTCGAGGTAGGTCAGGTACGTGACGACGTTGTCGGTGATGGTTGAACCGTAGGCCACTCGGGTAATTTGGGCCGGGTACTTGCGGCTTGGGTAGGCGCTGACCGTGAAACTGGCATTCTGGCCTACCTTGACCGAGCCCACATCAGCCTCGTCAACATAAACCTGCAGGCGCAACTGGGTCAGATCTTCGGCCACGGTGAACAGAGTCACCGCCTGCAGCGATGCCGCGACCGCGTTGCCGGGTTCCACGCTGCGCGTCAGCACTATGCCGTTGGACGGCGCCCGGATTGACGCCTTGGACAGATTGATCTCATCGGTGGCCAGGGCCGCCAGGGCGTCGTTGACACCAGCGCGGGCACTGGCTTCGTTGGCTTGGGAGCGCTTCAAGGTGGCGCGGCCGATATCGAGTTCAGTCTTGGAGGGCACCTTGCCCCCCGACAGCCGAGCCACTTCCTCAAGCCGTGCCAGATTGGCCTTGGCCTCACCCACGGTCGCGACGGTCTGTTCAACCAAGGCTTTCGCTGCGGCCACGGAAGCACGGGAGCGCAGGATCTGGCCATTTAATTTTGAGGGATCGAGTTCGACTAAAACCTGTCCTTTTTCGAGGCGGTCATTGACATCGACATTCACCTTGAGCACCGTGCCTGAAAGTTCGCTGCCGATGTTGATTGAGCGCGTTGGTTGCAGGGTCCCATTGGCAGTGACGGTCAGGGTCAGGTTGCCACGGCCGACGGTCTGGGTGGTGTAACTTGGTGCCGCGTCGGCAGTTCGGCGTGCCTGCCAGTACCATAAGCCGACTGCAACAATCAGGATCAGCGCGATACTGGCCCACAAAACGGGTCGACGATACCAGACGTGCGGTGCAGGTTCGGCGATCAGTGCGGTCAGGTCGGTTTTACCACCGGCTTCAGGCGGTTTTGTGATGGCAGGGGAAGGTTTGAGGGAGCTCATAAAGGAGAAGTCCTGAGTGTATGTTCATTGGGAACGAGTGGCATGTCGCTATCGTTGGGTTGCCAGCCGCCGCCCAGGGCCTTGTAGAGGCGTATATGATCGGCACTGACTTCGGCACGGGCGCTGGCCACGCTAGCTTGGGTGGTGAGCTGGGCGCGTTGGGTTTCGAGGACAACTTGAAAATCGACCAGGCCGCTACTGTAGCGCTGGCGGGCTAGCAAGGCGGCGTTTCCGGCTGCCTCGGCGGCGCTCTGCAGACGCACCAGCCGTTCCCGGTCGCCACGCAGGGCCACTAAGGCGTCTTCAACTTCTTTCAAGGCGGTCAACACGGCAGTTTGATACGCCATGAGAGCTTGATCCAGGGCCGCTTGCTGGGCGCGTACCTGGGCGCGTCTGGAGCCTGCGTCGAAAATCGGCAGCGAGACATTGGCCAGTACCCCACTCACGACCGACTCGCTATTGGTCAAAGAACCCAGTGTCAAGGCGCTCAGTCCCAGCGAACCGCTCAGTTTGAAGTTTGGTAATCGGTTTGCCTCGGCCTGCTGCACAAGGCCTATGGCCGCTGCAATCCGATGTTCGCTTGCACGCACATCGGGACGCTGGCGCAGCGTTTCGGTGGGAAAGCTCAACGCCAGGTTGTCGGCCGCCTGCGGCACAGGCTTGGCTGCGGCCAGGAGTGGCATCAATGCCGCTGGCGGTTGGCCGGTCAGTACCGCGAGGGCGTGGCTGGTCTGTTCAATACTGGTCTGTAAAGCCGGGAGCAGGGCGCTGGTCTGTTCGGTTGCCGTGCGTGCCTGCTCGGCTTCGATGGAAGTGACCAGTCCGGCCTGCAGACGCCACTGGGTGATCTGTAGCGTTTCTTGTTGGCTGGCCAGGTTGTCATTGGCAATGGCCAGACGCGCTTGGGCGTCGCGCAAGGTGATATAATCGAGTGCTACCTCTGCTGCGATTGACACCTGGACATCGCCCAGACTTGCAGCGGCAGCCCGGGCCGTGGCTTCGCCACTCTTCAGCGCGCTGCGGTTGGCGCCGAAGATGTCAAGCTCCCAGGCGGCATCCAGACCGGCCGTAAATTTATTAACGGCACTGTCGCTGCCCGACTGGCTGCGTTGTGCCGAGGCCGAACTGTCGAGCGCCGGCCACAGTGCCGCTGCCGAGACGTCGCGCAAGGCTCGGGCCTGACGCAGTGCAGCCTGCGCACTCTTGACGCTGGTGTTGGCCTGCAAGGCCTGGGTCACGAGCCTGCCGAGCAGTGGGTCGTCGAAACGCAACCACCACTGGGCAAGCGAAGCGTTTCCGGTTTTGACGGAACCATCAGCAGCCGACCATGCTGTCGGCACTTCGATCGCCACAGATGAAGAAGATTGCGGCATCACTGACAGGCAGCCGCTTTGTGCCAGGATCAGAAAGCCCAGAACAAGCCGTATACCCAACATGGCCACTTGGTGCTGCTGTCCCCAGTTTCCAGAACCGTATTCCACGTCTCTGCAAACCGAGTCGACCACGTCACCACTCGCTGTTTTGTCGGGCCATGTCATCTCAATTGCCTGCAGATTTTTGACGTGTTTCTTAACGCTTGTGCTCTCATGTTCGGAACATTCCTCTTCCATTTGTAAATCGACGGCATGTCTTAGCCCTGCTTGTGCTCAAATCTAACGTTTGTAATGCAATGTATCTCACCGCTGACGTTCAGGTTTTGATGCACTTCGGCAATACAACGTGCTGCTTATAGCCACCACCCTGAATCGTTCGTTTGGTAATTTGATGCAACAGTGATGACGAGACACAGGTTGTTTTACCCGCAAACTGAGGTCCTTTCACCATAACCGAAGAGGTGTGCGGTGGTGTAGAGTACAGCCCAGCGTCCTTGCGACCGTCCTTATCAACTTTCGGTTTGGACGCTGGGCAGTTCACGCCAAGCAACCCCCCTTAGGGATTGATAAAGATGGGTGGGAAAAATACGTGGATGCCTGGCTGTGGTGGTGGTGCATAGACCGGCGACACATAAATCCGGTGACTGTAGCCATCATCATAATACCTGTAGCCTCCCCTATCTTGCCAGCGGCCATGGCCACCCCGGTAAGAGCGGTTATATCCAGGTCCTCTGTGCTCGTACTGGCGGTTGTCATATTTTTTTCCACGATGACGATTATCAGCATAAGACGGTGTCACATATATACTGCCGATAATTGCGGTTAAGGCAAACCCCAGTAAAACCTTGCCTGCCATGGATTTAAAATTCCATTTATTTGATTGTATCATAAAGTCACTCCATTCTTGAATGGATTCTCATTGCCTGTTTGGCTTCAATCATTAATACTAGAATAGTATCAATTATTTCCTCTTGTGGTTCCTCATTATCCCTTTATTGAATACTGTATCAGCATTCTTTTTCTGTTCATCCGACATGCTGGCATAGAGCTCCTCGAAAAGCGGGATGAATCTTTTCATCTGATTTAAACGGGTTTCGGTGATTTTACTGTGAAATTTCATTTGCTCGACAGCGGTCATGGTTTTTTCGTTTTCAGCCCTGTCTTTGACAAGAACGTCCATTACTTTCGCATCTTCCCGCATTGCCAGCGTGAGATTGTCCCATGATTTCCCCTGGACATCGGTGATTTTGAGCACGGCTCGAAGTTCTTTGATACGGGCCTCTGCATGCTCGACAGCTGAGGTTCGAGCGATTACCGGCGATTTTTTCTTTTCTGAGGCTGCATAAGAAGGCATTGCACTGGCCAAAAAGATAGTTGATAGAAATGCCATCATCACAACAACACGTGTAACGGTGAAAGCAACTTGAGAAGCCTGTGGTTTCATAATCTGTCTCCTGCCAAAAAATGGATAGTATCGCTTATATATGCTAAGCGCGGTTTTCGCACAGCAGGATCGTCCTGATTATGCGATAAATTTCACTTCTATGAGCGGCCTTGGTCTCACAGTAAGATTGGACCTCCCTTTCGGGATACAGGGGCTTATCTTCGTTCGTACTGTCCGTCGTCCCGGTGATGTTCCTGTCGATCACCCCTGTCACCGCGGTCATGCCTACCCCCGCCACCCTCAGGATATCCCCAATAACATCCGCTCAGAGATACAAGCATGGTCACCAACGCGATTGCCAACATAATGATTCTTTTCATTGCATTCTCCTTTGTTCATCTCTATCTGCCGTTCTAGTTAGTAGAACGGGGAAACGACCAAGTATGGCCTTTGAAACTAAGTGCTTCCATTTCTTGTAGATAAAAGAGCTCACACACGGAATTTGACGAGACGCTTAGTCCCGATCAATTGCCCATCTGTTCGCCCCCATTGACGAGGCCCCACTTCCAGTTCCGAATTTCCGGCATGTCCTGGCCGTGCGTGTCAATGTAGTGTTTATGTTCGATGAGCTTATCCTGAACCATCCGTGAAAGCTGAACACCTTTTGCGCCTAATTGCGGCAGGCGATGAATCACATCCTGCACCAGATGGAATCGGTCTAGATCGTTCAATACCGTCATGTCGAAAGTCGTGGTGATTGTGCCTTCTTCCTTATATCCTCGAACATGCATGTTGTCGTGATTAGTACGGCGGTAGGTCAGGCGGTGTACCAACCAGGGATAGCCGTGGAAGGCGAAGACGATGGGTTTGTTTTTGGTGAAAAGCGCATCGAAGTCAGTGTCGCTCAGACCGTGGGGATGTTCGATTTGTGGCTGCAGTTTCATCAGGTCAACCACATTGACTACCCGGATTTTCAACTCGGGCAGATGCTCACGAAAAATAGAGACGGCTGCCAGGGTCTCGAGGGTAGGGACGTCGCCGCAGCAGGCCATCACCACATCCGGTTCTGTGCCCTGATCGCTACAGGCCCAATGCCAGATGCCGATACCTTGGCGGCAATGCTTGATTGCATTGTCCATAGACAACCATTGAGGGGCCTGATACTTGCCTGCAATTACCACATTGACATAATGGCGGCTTTTTAGGCAGTGATCCCAGACCGACAGCAGGCAATTGGCGTCTGGCGGCAGATAGACGCGGACCACTTCTGCCTTTTTGTTGACTACATGATCGATAAAACCTGGATCTTGGTGAGTAAAACCGTTATGCGCCTGCTGCCAGACATGGGAGGATAGCAGGTAGTTGAGCGAGGCGATTTTTCGCCGCCATGGCAATGCAGCCGTGACTTTCAGCCACTTGGCGTGCTGGTTGAACATTGAATCGATGATGTGCACAAAAGCTTCATAGCTATTAAACAATCCGTGTCGGCCCGTGAGCAGATAGCCTTCGAGCCAACCCTGACACTGATGCTCGGAGAGCATCTCTATGACCCGTCCGTCGCTTGCCAGAAACTCATCATTTGCTTCTGTCCCTGCTAACCACTGTCGGTTGGTGGTCTCAAAGACGGCGTTTAAGCGGTTGGAAAGAGTCTCGTCCGGGCCGAAAATCCGAAAATTTCGCTGCTGGCTGTTCATCCTGATCACTTCACGGAGAAACTCTCCGAGTACATGTGTGTCGGCAGCCTGGGCTGCTCCGGGTGAGGGCACAGTAACCGCAAAATTTTCAAAATCAGGCATGATCAGGTCGCGCAGCAGTATGCCGCCATTGGCATGCGGATTAGCGCCCATCCGTCTGTCGCCCTTTGGTGCGAGTTCTGCGAGTTCGGTCAGGAGGCGGCCCCGTTCATCGAAGAGTTCCTCAGGACGGTAGCTTTTCATCCAATCTTCCAGGAGTGTTAGATGCTCGGGGTGCTCGGCATCGATCAAGAGCGGTACCTGATGCGCCCGGAAGGTTCCTTCTACCTGTACGCCATCAACGACTTTCGGGCCGGTCCAACCTTTGGGTGATTTGAGCACGATCACCGGCCAGAACGGTCGAGTAGCATCGTTTGTACCCCGTGCATAGCCTTGAAATTGTTTGATTTCAGTAATGACGGTATCCATGGTTGCGGCCATCAGTTGATGCATGGTTTCCGGATCATCACCTTCGACAAAATAGGGCGTCCAACCGTAGCCGCGCAGCAGTTGGTCCAGCTCCTCATGGCTGATGCGCGCCAGCACAGCAGGGTTGGCAATTTTATAACCATTGAGATGCAGGATCGGCAGCACGGCGCCATCGGTAATAGGGTTCAGGAATTTGTTGGAGTGCCAGGCTGTTGCCAGGGGCCCGGTTTCCGCCTCACCATCGCCGATGACACAGGCAACTATCAGGTGCGGATTGTCGAAAACAGCACCAAAAGCATGGCTCAGTGAATACCCGAGCTCGCCCCCTTCGTGGATCGACCCCGGACACTCCGGCGAGACATGGCTAGGAATTCCCCCGGGGAAAGAAAACTGGGTGAACAGTTTCTTCAGTCCGGCCTCATCCTGGGTGATAGCCGGATACACCTCGCTGTAGGTGCCTTCGAGATAGGTATTGCTGACTAACGCCGGGCCGCCATGGCCGGGCCCTGATATGTAGATCATCTCCAGATCATATTCCTTGATGACCCGGTTCAGATGTACATAGATAAAATTCTGTCCCGGGGTGGTGCCCCAGTGCCCGAGCAAGGTCGGCTTGATGTGCCATGGTTTGAGTGGTTCCCGCAACAGCGGGTTGTCGTATAGATACATCTGGCCGATTGACAAATAATTGGCGGCGCGCCAGTAGGCATCCATCTTGTTAAGCAGATCCAGCGTCAGTGGTGTTGTCGTTGCATTCATTTTCGTTCTCTTAATCTGCAGGTTGTAGTCCAATCAGGCGTAGCTCACTGCCTGAGCCTTTTAGGGGATTTCGTGTTGCAGCGTGTTGAGTGGGGCGGTCATCTTCGCGAGTGCTGTACAGAGATTTCTCCATGCTGAAATTGAAATCCTGAAAGAAGAAGACGATGGCATTGAAAAGGACAACGGCAATGACTTCGACGCTTCCACCGAGCAGGGCTAATAGAACACCCGCAACGATGAGTATCCAGATGATGAGGATATCGAACTGACCAAGGAAATTATGGAAAGGGCTAACGTGATCACCATTTTTTCGTTTGTCAGGACCATTGGCCGCAAATAGTGCCTGTATTTCTTTGTTTGGCTGATTGTGCCATGCATTGTCTTTGCATTGTTGGGTGATGATGGATTGAGAAGTCATACTGTGGCCCTTTCGTTATGTTGCAATCCGAACACATTCAGCTGTGCACAGGTGGATGCGTAATCCGTGTGAAGAATGCTGCGAATCCCCAAGCTTGACGCGATTTTTATGAACATAGGGGTGTTTTCGATATAAACGACCTGTCGGGCCGGCACCTGGGCGATATCGAGGGCGAGCCGATAGATGTCCACGTCTGGTTTGCGAAGGTTGACAAAGGAAGAGGAAATGAAAGAATCCACAAAGCTGCCCAGTTTGAATTTACGAACTCGATATGCATTCAGTTCACGCGCCTCGTTGCTGACCACGATGATTTTCAGACCGTACCAGATCTTAAGCGATTGGATCATCTCAATCATTTTTGGATAGGATATCGATTGGGCGAACATGAAGCGCCGGAATTGCGCCTTGGTAAAGGAACACTCCTTATAGAAGATCACCAAATCCAGATATTCATTCATCGTCAGCTTCCCCTCCTCATACGTTTCGAAGGTCAGATGATGCCGACTTTCCATCTCTTCCAAGTCCAGATCGAAAGTCTTCGCTGCCCGTTTGCGGGCGTGTCGATCCCACCCGTCGTTGAGCATAACACCGCCGATATCGAGAAATATGGTGGTAACGGAATCGTTTTTTTTCATTGAATTCCCTGCAGCACAATCGTACCGCCTAAGATGTGTATTCATTATGAGGTCTTTGCGGTCCTGCAAGCCTTCGTTTAGAGCTATCATGCTTGAAATGATGCGATTTAATCAGGCAAGGGCTCTCAGCATCAAAACGGTGTGGTCTGTCAAGATGCTGAGCAAGTACAGGTGCGACAATGGTGTAAGCGCAACAAATCCACAGTTACTACTGTTGAGTATAGCAATCTATGCGCCGATTTTGATTGCCAACGATACATTGCCCATCATTCTTAAATATAAGGATATTTTTCTGAAAATTACAGGCGGGGTCACCTGACGCACCTGCACAAAATTGGTTACATGCTACCAGTGGTTATATGTGATCAATTTTAAGATCTTAATGGCAGTGCGGACAACAGATGACTGTCGTGAAATGGTGAAAGGTACCCCTTCGAAGCCAGGTGTCCTCGAGGAAGATAGATGATTGGCATTCGTATCAAATCGTCATCTTTAAAAAAACGGCTCAGAGCCTGAACTTTCCAGCCTCCCCAGGAACTCACCGTTTGCTGGAGGCTTGTTGCAGAAGATTTCTGTTGTCTTGCCGCAGTTTGTTGTTGTTCCCAGCCAGACTCTCTGATTTGCGACAGAACTGCACTGTTTGCCCGAAATCGCCCTGCGCGTATTTGCTCTGTGCCAGGAGATGCCAGTAGAGGGCATTGCGCGGTTCTATGCGCAGGGCTCGCTCGAGCAGCATTTCGGCCTGACCGGGATTGCCTGAGGCCAGGGCCTCATTGGCTTTGGCATAGAGGCTGCGCGCAGGTCCGGACTGAACAGATGGTGATGGCTGGATCGGCACCGATGCTTCCGGACTTTCAACCACCGGTGCTTTCGGACCTTCAATCGGTGCCGGTTTTCCACGATGGGCAGGTTGCTGGACTGCACAACTCGGCAAGACTAGCAAAACCAGGAGCAGAAGCAGCAGGAACGGGGGCTGTCGTTGTTTACGAGATAAAAGTTCATTGATCATGGCAGGGTGTCCCCTTTTGTGAGAGCGGTCATTCCATCAACCGGCGGATCGAGTCAATAAATCCTTTAGTTTCCTGCTTAATGGTATCCGTATCGATTGCCGGCAGGAGTGAATCTGAAACCGGTTCCGTACCGGCGATAAAAGGCAGAGACTCGCTGCCTAAAAAATCTCTGGACCATTGTATGCCCGGTGGCTCGGTCAACTCCAGCGGTTGCGGATGCAGGGCCCGCATAATTTCGCCCCAGACGGGCAGGGCGCCTGTCGAGCCAGTTACTCCTGCGGGCTTGTTGTCATCCCGGCCGATCCAGACCACGGCCAGTCGATCCCCGGTAAAGCCGGCAAACCAGCTGTCCCGGAGATTGTCGGTAGTGCCGGTTTTGCCGGCAAGGGTGTGTGATGCCGGTATATAGCGGGAGAGAGCATGAGCGGTTCCCTCGCTGACCACATGCTGCAACGCGGTGTTCAGGATAAATATCTGCTCGGGGGGAAAGCGCTGCTCAACTGAGAGTCCGTAACGTTTCAGCAAGGTACGGTCAGCACCCATAACGCTGCTGATGCAGCGCTGCGGCTGAAAAAAACCGCCCGAAGCCAGAGTCTGGAACATCTGGCTCACTTCAAGAGGCGTCATCTCAGCCGTGCCCAGCAGGAAAGAGGGATAGGCGGCAACCTCGCCGGTCAACCCGAGGCTTTTGGCGGTAGCGATAACCTTATCAACGCCAAGCTCCAGGCCGAGATTGATCGTCGCCAGATTGTAGGAATGGGCTAATGCCAGATAGAGCGGCACCTGGCCATGTTCTTTCTGATCGTAATTCTGCGGCCGCCAGGTCTCGGCTCCCTGTTCTTTCAGAGTGACTGCCTTATCCTGGACCGGACTTACCAGCGTATACCCCTGATTGAGTGCTGTCAGGTACACGGCCGGTTTTATCAGCGAACCGATGGGACGCCTGGCGTTAATCGCTCTGTTGAAACCAGCTGCAAGCGGTTTACGGCCACCAGCTAAGGCCAGGATTTCACCGTTTTCCCGATTGGTGACGACCACCGCTCCTTCTAGCTGCTGCCGTCCGGTACGCTGTTCAAGGGCGATCAATGTCTGGTCTAGGTGTTTTTCCACCTGCCACTGAATCTGTGGGTCAAGGGTGGTCAGGATCTTCAGCCCGTTACCGTTCAGGTCTTCTTCCCGATACTCCTTGGCCAGCTGCTGGTGCACCAGATCGAGAAAAGCCGGGAACCGGTTAAATCCCTTCATAATCTGGGTGGCCTTGTCGAGCGGTTCGTTCAAGGCCAGCTGGAACTGTTGCTCGTTAAGGAGTCCCTGTTCGCGCATGACCGTGAGCACCACAGCTCTTCTTTTCAGGCAGTCTGTGGGATTTTTACGGGGATCGTAGGCAGAGGGGGCTTTGATCATCCCAACCAGCATGGCGATCTGATCAGCCGTGAGATCAGCGAGATCGCGACGGAAATAAAAACGACTGGCCAGACCGAAACCGTGCACCGCCCGGCTGCCATCCTGGCCAAGAAAGATCTCGTTGGCATAGGCGACCAGGATGTCATCCTTTCCATAATGCACCTCAAGGAGCAGGGC
>CAITZN010000184.1 GCA_903896915.1 uncultured bacterium | reverse complement strand
CGCGTCGACGCATCTGCCAGGATCGCCATCACGCCGCCCGGATGCGCGCTTCGCGGCGTTCCTTGACCGTCGCCGCCGCTGTGGCAGGGCATAGTCGCGGTGGCGTTGCACCCCTGGATGTCCTCGCCGTTCGTGGTTATATCGTTGATCCTGATCCGACTTCGCCTGAAGTGCAGATGGCTTATGAAAAAGGCGCAATCAAATCCTTTGCCCGTCACAGTCGGCTGGGGGGCACCAACCTTTCCACGGTGGAACTGGTCCAAGAGGATTTCATGAAGTCGGTCGATTACCTGCGCAAGATCGGTTTCAAGCGCATCTCACTGAAGACCGGTTCTTATGGTATGGAAGAACTGGCCATGGCAATCAAATTTGCCACCGAAGCCAAACTGGACCTGCTTACCATCGACGGTTCCGGTGGCGGCACCGGCATGAGCCCCTGGAACATGATGCAAAGCTGGGGCGTTCCCTCCATCAACCTGCATTCCAAGGCCTATGAGTACGCTAGTATCCTGGCCGCTCAGGGCAAACGGGTAGTTGACCTTTCCTTTGCCGGTGGTTTTGCCCTGGAAGACAGCATTTTCAAAGGGATCGCCCTGGGCGCCCCCTACACCAAGTTGATCTGCATGGGCCGCGGCATCATGATCCCAGGATTCCTGGGCGCCAATATTGAAGGTGCTATCCATCCGGAACGAAAAGATAAGGTCAACGGCAATTGGGATAAACTGCCAGCCAGTATCAGCGCCATGGGCAGCACCCCGGAAGAGATCTTCGCCTCCTACTACGATGTCCAGAAGAAGGTTGGTAAGGATGAAATGAAGAATATTCCATACGGGGCGATCGCCATGTGGACTATGGCGGATAAACTGGCTTGCGGCCTGCAACAATTGATGGCTGGAGCAAGGAAATTCCAACTCAACAAGATAACCCGAAACGACCTGTTTGCCGGTAATCGAGAAACAGCACAAGAAACCGGCATCACCTATATCACCGATGCTAAGGACGAAACCGCCAAGAAAATTCTTTCCATGTAAAAATGAAAAACCCCTTCCAGGCTAGTCCATCCAGCCTGGAAGGGGTTACAAAAGATTGTACTACCGCAGGACGCGTTACTTTATTTTAACCCATAGGAGTTCTGCCGGTATTTCACCGGTATTTTCCCATTGTTCCGGGGTGTCTTTCTTCAAATACACAATGTCTCCCACCCCAACTTCCTGTGTCTGTTCATTGATCTGCACGGTAAGTTTTCCGGTCAGCAGATAACCCATCTCTTCGCCTTTGTGACTGAAAAAATGATTCGCCAGTTTTTTGCCCGGCTCGATCTTGACAAAATACGGCTCCACACCTGCATCCTTCATGTCCGGAGGTAGCAGTTGCAAACCATCGACCGCATCCTTAGGTAATTTGTTAAAAGTTGCACTCACCCCTTCATTGCCGCAATAAACGCATTTATTTTGCAAGTTGTTAGAGCCATCAAAAAAAGAGCCGACCTCGATGGAGAGACTTTCAGCCAAGCGAAACAAAGCCGGTAAGGATGGATAAATGAGATTTTTTTCAACCTGGGAAATACTGCTGGGAGTGACCCCCGTCATTTCGGCCAGTTCTTTCTGGGAAAGTCCCTGTTTCTTACGAACTGCCTTTATTTTAGCACCGAGATCGAACCGTCCGGGAAGGGGACGGTGCAACTCAAAGACAATCTCCGCATCTTCACAGGAAAAGTTTTGTGGTTCATTGAAAAATTTCGAACTTCGCTTCTCTCCTTTCAGAATTTTGAGGGCCGGTTTTCCATTTTTCACGGACAGGTCGATAGCAACTTGGGCAATTTTGTTGATATTAGCCTTCAAACGGTTTGAGTGAGCGCTTTTTTCGATGACCCAGTAGGCAATGGTATCGAGTTCATACAATCGAGGGCAGGTCCTGGCATAAAATTTCAAAACCTGTTCCTCGCCACCCCAGAGGTCCTGCATGCCAGTAAGACTGTCCATGATAAAACGGATATCTCCGGACAGATTACTGTGTAAGCCGTAGATGGCCTCTCCCACCAAGGCGGGATTGGTCGGATCATTGACCTTAATGACCTGATGGGGCCACTGTGCGCCGTCCTTTTCGTAAAACTTATTAAAGACTTCGGAACGGTCACCCTTGCCGTTGGTAAAACAATCGAGAATGGTGAAATTCTGACTTTCAGCAAGCGGTCCGAGAAAAGCGACAACATTTTTTGGAGAACGATCAAAACTGACATAGATCGTTGGTTTTTTATGCGCGAGTGACTCACGGATGAAATTCACGCAAAAGGCTGCAGAGAAACTGCCGGCATCTTCATACCATAAAACATTATCACCGATATAGAGATCACCCAACAGGCTGTCCAGTTGTGTTATTCCTGATGAAACCCGTTTCTTTTTCAGAATGTCCATAGTCGTTATCTCCCGGAATCAATCGGTGGCGTGGGCCATCAGTCGCATATAATCGTCATGCCGCTTCATCCGGTCATCTAAAAATTTGTTTTCAGTAAAGCCACAGGAGCGTTCTTTGCAATAGGCTCCTTTGGTGACATAATTGAGCACCATAGCCGGCACGTCGTAATGATGGATAGTGGCAAGCTTCTTCACCTTGCCATCCTCAATTACCATGATACGGTTCATGTGGATACTGTCGTCTTTGTTGTTGAGATATCGGAGCTTTTCGTAACTTTTCCGGCCAAATATTCCAGGGGGCACATGGTCACTGACTAGAATAATCAGACTTTTCTCGTCGATTTCAAGTAAACGGTTGACATATTCGGCCACTGCCTCGGAACGATAAAAAAACTGATTGGCCGACATCTCCAGATGCTGGTCCTTGTATGCAGAAACCATTTTCAACACTTTCGGACGTTTCTGCTCGTTGAGAATATGCGGCATATGACCGTAGATCGTGAGCACATAATTGAACAATGGAGGACCGGATTTGTCCTTGATAAGTGGAGCAATGAATTCAAGATTCTCGGCAAATAACGTGCCGTCCCACATATACCCATCTTCACCGGCAGTGTCACCTACGGTCAGGTAACTGCTGCTGTCGTTCACATACTCTCGGGGAAAATACATCTTTGCAAACCCCATACCCTTATAGCCTTTGGGCGTGTTAAAAAAACTGGGTTTGTAGGCGTTGCTGGCCATGGTCTGGTAACCGGCTAGCTGCAGTGTTCCAGGCAGGCAATAGGCTTGGGAACCGGTAAAACTGTTAAATTCAACACCTGCCAATTCCTGGAAAGCTGGAACGCCGCAGAGAACTTCAAATTCCGCCTGTGATGTCCCGCCACCAACAACAGGTGATACGGAAAAACCCATCTTGTTGCCGAACAATTTTTTAAAACTCGGATGAAAGGGATCCTTGGTAATGGTGGCAGCTTGAAACAGGGTCGGATCGACGAAACTTTCCAGCACCACCAGATGGACATTGCGGTTGTTGCTGTGGGTGCTGACCCAACTGGCTAGTTCTTGCGCCTTTTGCTCGTACTTGGGACGGTCTCGATACGCCTCGGTTTTTGCCAGCGAAACCTTCCGTTCAGCCTCCCGGTAGAGCACCATCATAAATCGGCCATTATTTTCCGCACTGACCGCATCGGACCACTCAACGATCTCCTCACCCACCGCACAGAAAGAAGTGATGTAGCGCTGAGGATAGAATTCGGCTGCGCCAATCAGCAATGACAGGGGGAGTATGCCGATCACAATGGCCACAAATTTCCGGTAATGAACAGACCAGAGAAAATAAACAAGGGGGACAACGACCGTGATGAAGAGCAACAGTATGACAGGGATCGAAAGAACCGTGAGCAGTTCAGGTATTTCTGACAGTTCTGTAAAACGAAACACATTACTGTACATCAGGTAATAAATATCCTGACCCAGATATGCAAAAAAAAGAGGGGCGGCTGCCAACAGCGCCTGCCAACGGGACGGCCGCAAAATCATGTTGAAATAGCAATACAAATAAAACAACAATGTCAGTTCAAGATATTGCTTGTTAAATATAAACCCCATGCCCTCCTTGAAAAGCACTACTCCTCCAGGTCCCCCTTGGAGATTGATCAGCAAAGAGTACGCAAACACCCCCAGAAGAAAGGCGGTATAACGGTTGACAAGCAGGTAGCCAATCCCACTCGCAACAAGACGTGCATTCAGCGCAATTGCTGAGGTAAGACTTTTCGTTGTCATAAATATATCTGGTATGCTTCCGGTGGTCCGGTAAGGTGTCAGAGGAATGGGAGGTCTAACTGAGACAGAGCGTTGTCAAGACCGTGAATGCCGTTGGCAACTTCTTTTATATACTATTTTAATGCAAGGCTAATCCGTCAACAATATTTTTCATTTGCTGGCAAGATCCGAGCCAGCCCTTGGCCTGGCGGGATTATGCTATTTTTCACGTCACCCCCAAACCTGTTTGACAAGCAATCTATTGTTCAGTAATGGTGATACCCTGTTCTTGGCACCTATTAGAGTCCCGCATTGTTTTGAACTAAAGGTTTTGAACCAAAGGAAAACTGATCATGACTGCCACGCTTATCCAACGTACCGCCTCGGCCTATAATTATCCTCTGCTGATCAAAAATCTATTCTTCGCCCCGGTCGTCGACAACCCCGATCAGGAAATCGTCTACCGCGACCAGCTCCGCTACACCTATCGCGATTTGCGACAGCGTGTTTGTCGCCTCGCGAGCGCCTTGACTACCTTGGGAGTGAAGCCGGGAGATACGGTGGCGGTGATGGATTGGGACTCTCATCGCTATCTCGAATGTTTTTTTGCCGTACCAATGCTCGGGGCTGTTCTACATACCATCAATGTCCGGCTCTCAGCGGAACAAATCCTCTACACCATCGATCATGCTGAGGATGATTTTCTTCTGATTAATGATGAATTTCTGCCGATCATCGAGCAGATCAAAGGGCGCATTGATACGGTCAAGCAGTATGTCCTGCTGACTGATCTCGATAGTCCGCCTCAAACCTCAATACCTTTGGCCGGCGAATACGAAGCGCTGCTTGTCGCAGCCGATGCCACCTTTGATTTCGAAGACTTCGACGAAAATACCAGGGCTACGACCTTTTACACTACCGGTACCACCGGCATGCCCAAGGGCGTCTACTTCAGCCATCGACAATTGGTTCTGCACACTCTGGGCAACTTGGCGGCGCTTGGCACCCCGACCGTCCAGGGCCGTTTCCATCAGCAAGATGTCTATATGCCGCTGACCCCGATGTTTCATGTCCATGCCTGGGGTATGCCCTATGTCGCCACTGCGCTGGGGGTCAAACAGGTCTATCCCGGCAAGTATGCGCCGGGGCCGGTCTTGCAGCTTGTTGTCCGGGAGGGGGTAACTTTTTCCCACTGCGTGCCCACCATCATGCACATGCTGATTAGCCACCCGAGTTTCGACGAACTCGACCTCTCTCATTGGAAGGTGTTGATCGGCGGGTCTGCCCTGACCAAGGCCATGTGCCGGAAGGTGCTGGACCATGGTATCGATGTCTTTACTGGCTACGGCATGTCCGAAACCTGCCCGATCCTCACCATTGCGCATGTAAACCGAGAGGATCTCGAAATTGACGATGAGGTGAACATCCGTTGTAAGACCGGGCGACCAATCCCGCTGGTGCAAATGCGTCTGGTTGACGAACAGATGAACGATGTTGATAAAGACGGCGAACAGGTTGGTGAAATCGTGGTCCGTGCCCCCTGGCTGACCCAAGGATATCTGAAAGATCAGCGCAATTCTGAGAATCTTTGGCGCGGCGGTTACTTGCATACCGGCGATGTGGCCAATATCAACCAACAGAATTACGTTGGCATCACCGACCGGATCAAGGATGTGATCAAGAGCGGTGGCGAATGGCTCTCCTCACTCGAATTGGAGGATGCTATCGGTCTCCACCCGGCGGTTGCTGAAGTGGCGGTTATAGGCATGCTCGATAAAAAATGGGGGGAACGCCCTTTGGCGCTGGTGGTGCCGAAAAAAGACGCGGCCCCCCCGACACCGCGACAGTTGATCAGTCACATCAGTCAGTTTATCGACAAAGGTCTGCTTTCTAAACAGGCCATGCTGCTCAAAATCAAAGTGGTCGACGCTATCGATAAAACCAGCGTTGGCAAAACTGACAAAAAAAATCTTCGGATCAAATATTTATCGTGAATTAGAATCTCAAGACACCTCTTTATCTTCTAATAAAAAAGAGGTGTCTTGAGCTGGTGTCACAAAAATCTTCTCCAATTTTACTGCATTTTTAGCATTTTCACTCAACATCAGTTTCCATGAAACGCCGGGAGGCCCCCCTGGCCAACTGGCGGCACCACGATGGTTGAGATGGAGTTTTTGGGCGATCCCTCGATCAGTTTATCGCTGTAGGTAAGGTAAACCAAGGTGGAGCGTTTTTTGTCGAAATAGCGAACCACCTGCATTTTTTTAAACAGCATCGAAGTCGACTTCTTAAAAACTTCTTTGCCGTCATCCTTGCCGGAGGCTATCCGTTCCGGCAGGGTGATCGGCCCGGTCTGGCGACAGGAGATCGAGGCGTCCGAGGTATCCTCAGCCACCCCGATAGACCCTTTTACCCCGCCGGTTTTGGCCCGGCTGACATAGCAGGTGGCACCATTGATATCGGGGTCGTCAAAGGCCTCGATCACGATCTTGTCGTTAGCGCCCATAAACTTGAAAGTAGTGCTGACCTTACCGATTTCCTCCGCTGTAACCGGGACAGCGCCCCATACGAGCAAAGCACCCAACATAAATATGGTTTGTCTTTTCAGCATATCTCACCCCTTCTTTGTTTTTGCGGCCGACCGATTCAGGGCACTGAGTAGCGACTTGATCGAGGCGACAATAATATCCGTATCCACCCCGGCCCCCCACCAACTTTCCTGATCCTGATCGAGAATCTCGATATAACTCACCGCCTTGGATGAACTGCCACGTGCCAGGGCATGCTCGTGATAAGAATGAAGTACGAACTGAAGCCCAAGGCACTCACGCAGGGCGGTGCAAAAGGCATCCAGCGGCCCGTTGCCGCCTGCTTTGATGGTTACATCCTGGCCCTTCGAGGCAACTACCGCTTCGACCTCGGCAGTTGACAGTTCCTCCTCTTGGTCGACATGACGTTTGATCACATTGAACGATTTCAGGTAGTAGCCGTTATTATTGAGCAGATATTCCTTGTCAAAGGTATGGAAAATCATTTCCGGGGTAAGCTCGTTACCATGGTCATCCGAGACCTCCTGGATGACCCGGCCGAAGCCGGGATGCATGTCCTTGGGCAGCTTGAACCCAAACTCACGGTCCATAATGTAGGCGACCCCGCCTTTGCCCGACTGGCTGTTAATCCGGATAATCGACTCGTAGGTTCGGCCGACATCCTGGGGATCGATCGGCAGATAGGGCACCTCCCAAAGTCCGCTTTCGGTCAGTTCAACAGCACTCATCCCTTTGTTAATTGCATCCTGATGCGATCCGGAAAAGGCAGTGTAGACCAATTCCCCGGCATAGGGATGACGAGGATGAACGCTCATCTTGGTGCAGCGTTCATAGATATTGATCACCCGATTGATGCGAGACAAATCAAGCACAGGATCAACGCCCTGGGTAAACATATTGAGCGCCAAAGTGACAATGTCAACATTGCCGGTGCGCTCGCCGTTGCCAAACAAGGTGCCCTCGACCCGGTCTGCTCCGGCCATGAGGGCTAACTCGGTGGCCGCTACTGCTTCGCCTCGGTCGTTGTGGGCATGCAGGCTGATCAGGGCCGATTCGCGGTTTTTCAAGTTCCGGCAGAACCATTCGATCTGATCTGCATAAATATTTGGCGTCGACATCTCCACAGTTGCAGGCAGATTGATGATCACCGGGTTATCAGGGGTCGGCTCCCAGACCTCCATAATCGCCTCACAGATCTCCAGGGCAAAATCGAGTTCTGTGCCGGTAAAACTTTCCGGCGAATATTCGTAGCGGATTTTAGCATCAGTACTCTTTGCGTGTTCGCGAATTAACCGGGCGCCGGCGACCCCGAGTTCGATAATTTCTTTGCGCCCCTTCTTGAAGACGACATCGCGCTGCAACGTTGAGGTGGAATTGTAGAGATGTACAATAGCCTCGCGCGCACCCTGGATGGCGGCAAAGGTCTTTTTGATCAGCTGATCCCGGGCCTGGGTTAACACCTGGGGGACGACACCCTCTGGTATATGTTTTCCCTCGATCAGCAGGCGCAAGAAATCGTGTTCGATTTGCGACGCAGAGGGAAAGCCGACCTCGATCTCCTTGAAGCCAATCTGCACCAGCAATTTAAACATCTCCAGCTTCTCTTCCAGATTCATCGGCTGGATGAGCGCCTGATTTCCATCGCGCAGATCGACACTGCACCAAACCGGTGCGCTGGTTATCAGCGTATCCGGCCAGGTTCGGTTCGGAAGATGGACAGGCGGATAAGGCCGGTATTTTTTGAGTTTTTCCTGATTCATCATGATCTCCGTCAAGAAGTCAAAAAAAAAGCCACGGTTTGGGCAACCGTGGCTTAGAGGATTCAGATTCGACGATGCCCGTCAGGACACACCATCCTTCCCTGCCACAGTTTGCCTGTGCAGTCGACTTAAGAGAAGAAGGAGAGCGAGTGATTGTTCCATGGTGCGATTCATCGTTGAAGTTTATTCTAACAATTAAAAATTATTGTAAACTGCCAGGATTATTTGTCAAGCAGGAAAACCCTGGGGTTCGCGCCAGCAGGCACTTCCGTTTCAGGCCAAATTGCAATTGCAACTGTGCGGCTTGGCGACCTTACATTTCACGACGGAGAAATTTTTCCGCCAGATCAACATCCCGTTTGGAGCCGATGATCAGAGGAACGCGCTGATGCAAATTTTTCGGTTCGATATCGAGGATACGGCGACCGTCGTCGGTAATCGCCCGGCCTCCGGCCTGTTCAACCACCATAGCCAACGGTGCGGCTTCATACAACAGCCGGAGCTTGCCTTCGGACTTTTCGCTGCTCTTTTTATCACGGGTATAGAGAAAAACGCCGCCCTTGATAAGGTTGCGATGGAAATCGGCCACCAACGAGCCGATATAACGCAGACTATAGGGCCCTTTGCCGCCGTCAGCATTTTTCAGATAATTGATATAGTTCCTGGTGCTGTCAAACCAGTGATTGGCATAGGCCTCGTTAACACTGTAGTACAGAGAAGTTTCAGGAATGCGGATATCAGGATGAGAAAGAAAAAATTCACCGACGCTCGGATCAAGGGTGAATCCATGCACTCCAGAACCGGTGGTGTAGACCATCACCGTTGAAGAACCATAGATGATATAGCCGGCCGCCACTTGCTTGCTGCCCTTCTGCAGCAGATCTTCCACCGTACCCTGTCCAGAGGAGCTGATCCGTTTGTGAATGGAAAATATCGTACCGATGCTGACATTGACATCAATATTGGTCGAACCGTCCAGCGGATCAAAGGCGATGGTGTAGTTGCCCTCGTAACCGTCCAAGACCGGGATTATATCATCATCTTCTTCCGAGGCCATGACACAGACATGACCGCACTGCTCCATGCGCCGCTTGATAGTCTTGTTGGCAAAGACATCGAGCTTTTGCACACTCTCGCCCTGGATATTGGTCCGGCCGGACTGGCCAAGGATATCAGCCAAGCCTGCCATGTTCACCTCGGCGTTGATGATCTTGCCGGCAACCACCAGATCATTGAGCAGACCAGTGAGTTCACCCGTCGCTTCCGGATGCAGCAACTGATCGTCCATGATCTGACGACTGACGGTAATTCCTTTTCTTTTGGCTAGTAGCATTGCACTCTCCTTTATTATGCTCGTGCGGCCAGTACAACTCTCTCGGCAAGCAACTTATTGTTTCTTTTCAGAAGGTTGTTTCAACGGTTTCCATTGCCGTAAGCAGGCAACCAGTGTTCGCACACCTGTACCGGAAGGCCCCTTGGGGATATAGGATTTTTCGGTGAAATTCCAAGCTGTCCCAGCAATATCGAGATGAGCCCAGGGTGTCTCGCCGACGAACTCCTGCAGGTAACAGGCAGCGGTGATGGTCCCGCCACTCCGGTCACTGCCGGCATTTTTAATGTCAGCAACACGTGAATCCAACTGTTTACGATACTCAGGCCCCAGCGGCAACCGCCACATCGGTTCTCCCGCCTGAGCACCAGCATCGATCAGCTGTGCTGCCAGTTGATCGTTGTTGGCCAGGAGCCCGGTGTAATGATGGCCGAGACCGACGATAACCGCCCCGGTCAAGGTGGCTAGATCGATTACAGCCGTTGGTTTATAGGTGGCGATACCGTAGGCCAGGGCATCAGCGAGAATAAGCCGCCCTTCGGCATCGGTGTTGATGATCTCTGAAGTTTTGCCACCATAATGGCGAATAATGTCACCAGGTTTGAAGGCTGCTGCTCCTGACAGGTTTTCCGTGGCAGGAATCAGGGCAACCACGTTGACGCCGCTGACCTCGGTCTCGGCGATTGCTTGCATCGCGGTCAGAACCGCCGCACCACCGCACATGTCATACTTCATATCCTCCATACCGGCCGGCGGCTTGAGACAGATACCACCGGAATCAAAGGTGAGGCCCTTGCCTACCAACAACAGGGTTGGATTCTTTTTTTCGGTCTTGTATTCAAGGATCACCAGTTGCGGTGGCAGGACAGAACCCTGATTGACCCCGAGGATACCGCCCATGCCCAGCTTCCGCAGAGCAGCTTTATCGAGAACCTTGCATTTCAGACGCCCCTTTTTGCACAACTTCATGGCGTACTCGGCAAACGATGCCGGTGTCCAGACGTTACCCGGCTGGTTGGCCATGTCACGGGCAGCCACGGTCGCTTCCGCAAGCGCTTTACCCCTGTGCATGCCTTCACGGACGGCCTTGCTCGAAAAACCTGCGCTGTGGAGCAAGAAGCTCTCAACGCGTGCTGATTTTTCGGCATCTTCTTTGGCTGGGGTTTTATAGAAATCAAACCGATAGTTGCCTAGCAACAATCCTTCGGTGAGGCATTCCGCAATCTCGTCAGCGGCAAGAAGGAAATTTTTGGGCAGAATAACCAGCACGTCCCTGGCTTTGACAGTACCGGCCTGTTTGGCAATTGCTCCTCCGGCGAGCCTGAGTTGCTCTCTACGGGCATTGATATCCTCATCTGGATTGCCAAGACCAACCAGGACCACTCGCTTCGCCTGTACCTCCGAAGCTTTGTCGTACTGCATCAATTCAGGATAAAAAAGGAACATCTGCTCCTTTTTTCCTTTGAAATCGCCGGTCGCGCTCACCTGCTGCAGTGCTCTGTTGACCAACTTGCCGGCATCAGAGGCAATATCAGTTATATTTTCTTCCACCAGATAGACCAATAGATTGCCGGAGTACTCTCGGGGATCTGTATTGATCAATTTAATTGTGACTGCCGCATCATGCACCGGATTCATCCCTCCCCACGTTGATCATAGCGAAACACTTTCAAAACTCTCAATAACTGTTTATTGTAAACTTTTCATACACTAAAGTTGGTTGAAGCTCAATTGGCAAAGCTCCTGTTTCCGGATACCCTGCCAAAAATTTTAAAAACATCGCGGAGGACGCCTTGTTAACCATATTTCTTATTGCTGTCGGTTGCGCGCTGCTCGTTTCAATGACCTGCTCTCTTTTTGAAGCCGTACTCCTGTCGTTATCGGCTCCACAGGTCGAACTGATGAATGAAACCCATCCCCGCCAGGCTCTGGGCATGAAAAAATTGAAAGAAAACATTGAACAACCGATCACGGCGATCCTGACTCTTAACACCGTAGGGCACACTGCCGGGGCCGCTGTGGCTGGTGCGTATGCTGTCTCTCTCTTTGGTCCGCATGGCCTGATCTGGTTTTCGATCTGTTTCACACTGGCGATTCTGCTGTTCACCGAAATCCTGCCTAAAACAATTGGCGTGACCTTTGCCAGGCAATTGGGCCCTTATATCGTCGTGCCTTTGCAAGTGATGATTTTTCTGCTCAAGCCCCTGATCTGGCTGGCACAATTCATGACCCGTCTCGTGCCCAACAGCCATAAGACACATCAAATTTCGGCAGAAGAACTGAAAACCATCGCTAGTCTCAGTAGAAAATCTGGAGAAATCGAAGCCGGACAGGAAACGGTGATCGCCAACATCCTCCAGCTTGGAGAAAAAACAGTCCGTCAGGTCATGACCCCGCGAACCGTCACCTTTTCCGCTTTACAGACCCTGACCATCAAGGAAGCGGCACGTATGGAAGGAAAATGGCGCATGCACAGCCGAGTACCTGTCTACGACCGTGAGCCGAATAATGTAGTAGGTATTGTCTTGAGTCAGGATGTGCTAATGGCTGCTGCTGTTGGTCAAAATAACCTTAAACTGTCACAGATTATGCGGCCGGTGCATTTTGTCCCGGAAACTGCCCATCTGGATCGAATTTTTATCGATTTTTTTGAAAGGTACCAGCATCTTTTTGTCGTGGTCGATGAATACGGCAGTGTGACCGGCGTGATCAGCATGGAAGACATCATTGAAGAAATTATCGGCCGAGAAATCGTTGATGAATCCGATAAGGCGCGCAATATGCGGGAACTCGCCCGGATTAGAAAAAAGAAACTTCACACCGTCTAACCGCTTTCCCAAAAAAAAATGTGTACTCCCGACACAGTGGATTCTGGCGATTCACTCCGATTCATGGTAGTTTGCCGCCGAAATCAGGACAATCTGGATTAGGGCAATGCTTTTTCGAACCTCAGTGCCGACAGGTAGCTCCTGAAATTCACCGTTTACCAGCAGTTAAAGAACTACAGGGTACACCATCTCTTCGTATCCTTTTTATCCTTTGTCACTCAGGAATTGTTTTCATGAACATCATGCTGTCTTCTTATCATCGGCCTATGCGTACCACCCTCTCCATGCTCCTGCTCGGTTGCCTTGCGGCTACGCCAGTCCTGGCGGCGGAAACCAGATATGTAAAACCGAGTCTGGATGTCACCATCCGGCAGAAACAGGACAACACATCCAAAACGTTGGCCAACTTGTCCATCGGCTCAGCGGTCGAACTGGTTAAAGGAGACAAGGAGTGGTCGCTCGTCCGTTTACCCAATGCCGGCGAAGGCTGGGTGCGGAGCCGTTTCCTCAGCAGTTCGCCTTTCCTGCCGGCCAGCAATCTCAAAGGGGGTGCTGAGGGTACATCCATTGATATCCCGGCTCGATTCAAAGAACTGAACGATGAAAACGTTCGCCTTAGGAAAGAATTCGCAACCTGCACTACCGACAGGAGCACCCTCGCTGATAAATACCAAACCCTGGCGAGCGATCCCAACGGCGTACTGCACGCAAAAACCTCTCTGGGCGAGGCGCAGCAACAGATAGAGGAACTGCAGGCTAAACTGGCTACCGCCCAGATTGAGAACACTGTGCTGAGGAAAAACGAGTCTATCAAATGGTTTCTTGTCGGCAGCAGTGTCTTGCTGGTCGGCTGGCTCATCGGTCGCTTGACCAGCAGCACCCGCAAGAAAAAACCCTCTCTGATCTAACGATATTCGGCCACCACTAAGGCTTAGTTCATCGCCTCAAGCGGAACTTTCACATCGACTGTTGAGGCGTCTCGCATCAGGGTGAGGATGACGGTCTCGCCGACCTCATGCCGTTCCAGTTCATCGCGCAAGGCATCATGATCCCCCACTTTCTTGCCGTTGACCTCCAGAATAACGTCCCCCACCACCAAGCCGTCGCGTACTTGGGTTGAGCCCCGCAATCCGACCTTTTCAGCTGTTGAGCCGGGCAGCACCCTGAGCACAAGCACGCCTTCTAACCCCAGTTCTTTGCTCAGGTTGCGGTTGGCAAGGGTGATACCCAATCCCGGCCTGATCAGTTTCCCTTGACTGATGATCTGCGGTACCACCCGGTTGACCTCTCTGACCGGAACAGCAAAACCAATGCCCGAACTGGCACCAGATGGGCTGTAAATTGCCGTATTGATTCCGATCAACCGACCTGCGCTGTCCAGTAGAGGCCCCCCAGAATTACCGGGATTAATGGCCGCATCGGTCTGGATGACATCACGGATGGTTCGACCGGTGACTGCAGTTATCTCCCGTCCGAGCGCACTCACCACCCCCGTGGTCAAGGTCTGGTCGAGGCCAAACGGATTGCCGATGGCAAATACCTTCTGGCCGACTAGTAAATCCTTGGATTCTCCAATAGTTAAGGGTCGCAACTTGTCAGCGGGTGCTGAGATCTGCAAGACCGCAATGTCACGATCAGGGGCCGCACCTACCAGCACGGCTTTCCAGGAGGAATGGTCGGCAAGAGTAACCTCTAACCTGCTCGCGTCTGAGATGACATGGTAGTTGGTGACGATTCGCCCCTGTTTGTCCCAGATAAATCCTGAGCCCGTCCCCTGAGGAATCTCGTAAACATTCAGACTGAACAGGTTGCGCCGAACCGCGATACTGGTGATATAGACCACCGAAGGGGCGGCGTTGCGAAAAATATCGATAGTGTTTTTTTCATCAGCCGCCAGATCGCCACGAGCTTCAATGGGCCGGGGTACTGCTTTGGGGTTGTGAAGAGAGGGTTGAAAGGTCTGGAACAACAGCCAGCCGACAACTAATGTGATAACGACGATATAAATGGATTTCATTGTGCTGGTCGAAAAAAAGAGACTAAATGTGGTTTTCTTAAACGGTTGTGGGAGCCTTGGGATAAGCAGGAAAATATAATCTGGTACAGCCTTATCCAGAGCCAAAATGCATCAGGCGTTTATTAGAGCCATTTTTTTCGCCTGAAAAAATAAAGCGTCGAGGCTGAAGACAGTATCATCAACAGGATTGCAAAGGGGTACCCCCAGATCTGCTCCAATTCGGGCATGAACTTGAAATTCATTCCATAGGCACTAGCGATGAGGGTGGGCGGCATAAAAATCACAGTCACAACGGTAAAAATCTTGATCACCCGGTTTTGTTCCATGTCAACCAAACCAAGAAAGGTGTTCTGGAGGAATTCGAGCCGTTCGAAATTAAAGGAGGTGTGATCAAGAAGTGAGCCTATGTCCTTGATCATAATACGCATATTGGCATAGTCCTCTTTCGGGAACATTTTGCTTTTGAGCAGGGAAGAAAGAATGCGTTGTTTCTCAACAATATTTTCGCGGATGGCAATGGTTGATTCCTGCAGTGCGGTTATTTTCAAGAGGAGATCACGGTTCGGTTCTTTGTTACCGATCATTTCTTTACTGATAGCAGAAATTTTATCCGTAATAGTTTCAATGAGATCTGCATCAAAATCAATCCTGGTTTCTAGAATTGTCAAAAAAACATCATCACCATCGACCGGCTTTATCGCCCGCAGTTTTCGGTATGTCTCAGAAAACGAACGAAACTCATGCGTGCGCTGGGTAATCAATATTTTGTCCTTGATGATGAAGGACACTGGTTCATTGAGGAAGTTGTCGTCCTCCTGAATAAGGAAATTGAGGTTTATACCTATCTCATCTTCGGTCTCGACATATTTCGAACTACTTTCGATTTCTTCGCTCTCCTGCTTGGTGAAGAGTTCCACCCGGAAATCCTTCTCAACCTGATGTTTTTCTTCATCTGTAGGATTGATAAGATCGATCCAGAAAATATTAGGACTCACGGAACTGTTGCCGCTTTCCATCCTGACTACTTTATTCTCTAAGAAAAAATAATTGACCATTACTGCTTTCCTGGATCTTCTTTAAGAAGCGCGGATTGCGCATAGGTTCATGTTTATGAAATTAAAAAGTATCCAACGAAGAGTTCGACGAAGTTTTTCGTCCACCCTGCACATATCACAGGCCAAACCGGGAAAACTTTAGATTCTCACTGCAAATGACCATAGTCATTGTAATGACCAGCAAAGAGCAAAGTCAATCGATAAAAAATAGTTATTCCTGAGACAGAAAGGCTGAAGGTCTTGGCTAATGTGCACCCCGGTCTGCGCGGGGTAGATCGCAAAGCACCTTCGTGCCAATTCTCGATAAAGGCGCGACGTGCACAGTGCGATTAGGCTTCGCTGCGTTCAATTCACCTCATTTCTGTAGCGGGACCTCTAATTGAAAAATTCACTTTTTTGGGCGAGATAACAAAGAAAAAAACCAACGGTCATGGCTATCAGGCCGACCCGACGCAGTTGGTCTGGATGCATTTCCAGAATCTGTTGAAGCCAGCGCTGCATGGATTCGGGAGATGCTGCATAGGGCAACCCTTCGAGGACGAAAATAAGTCCTATCAATGTGATCAAAAGTTTCATGGGTCAGCAATACCAGAAAGCGACAAGAGGTGCAATAATCCACAAAGGTATTGACAATGGGCGGTCAAAAAAAGTATTTGTGCTAAGACTATTTATCGGTTTTATTTATATTTCATCCGCTTGATGATGTTCATGCTTCCAATATTCTGGACATTTTGAACATAGGCGATAGACACCCACAATACTGCTCATGACGCAATCATCCTCCAAATACAGTGACGCCGGTGTCGATATCGACAAAGGCAATCTTTTTGTTTCCCGTATTAAATCAATCGTCTCCGAAACCCATCGACGCGGTGTGCTCACCGACATTGGCGGATTTTCCGGACTTTTTGCCATCGGTAACGAAGATCTGAAAAATCCAGTGTTGGTCGCCTCTACCGATGGCGTCGGAACCAAGCTCACCGTGGCCAAACTGTGCAACAAACACGACACCATCGGTATTGATTTGGTGGCCATGTGCGTCAACGATGTGATTGTCAGCGGAGCCAAACCACTATTCTTTCTCGACTATTTTTCCAGCAGCACCTTGGATCTCGATGTCGCCACCGAAGTTGTCAGAGGTATTGCCGCAGGGTGCAAACTGGCCCACTGTTCACTTATTGGTGGTGAAACTGCTGAAATGCCGGGTTTGTACCAACCCGGCGACTATGACCTCGCTGGGTTCGTGGTCGGCATCAACGACCGTAACGCCATCATTGATGGGAGCGATATCCGCGTAGGGAACAAAATTATAGGACTCGCTTCATCGGGTATCCATTCAAATGGCTACTCGCTGGTTCGCAAGGTCTTCTTTGAAGAGCTGAAGAAAGAGCCTGGCGATTTCATTGAAGAATTCGGTTGTACGGTCGGAGAGGAGTTGCTACGGCCTACCCGGATATACGTTGACAGTGTGGTTAATATTCTCCGGCACCATAAGATCAATGGCTTGGTGCATATCACCGGTGGCGGATTTATCGACAATATTCCACGGATACTGCCAGTCGGTTGTGCGGCCCACATTAAAAAGGACAGCTGGCCAATTTTGCCCGTCTTCACCTATCTGCAAGAAAAAGGTGGTATCACGGTCACAGAAATGTATCGGACCTATAACATGGGCATCGGAATGATGGCCATTGTCTCCGAAAATAGAGTCGATGATCTACTCCACCAGTTTCGTGCCCTTGGCGAACAGCCCTACGTGATCGGAGAAATACGGCCGGCCCAGTCCGGTACCGATATACGGGTCGTTATTGATGGAGTTTGCTAACTACCATCCCTAGCTGACCGATCGCGTTCTGAAAAGAGCGTCCGAGTATAACAAAAAAAAGCTCCAGGCGAGTCAACACGCGCCTGGAGCTTTTTTTATAGTCGCTATTTGGACATCTAGCCGCAGTCGGCTTCCCCGCCTTTCAGCTTGTACAGTCCGTGCTGCAATGCCGGCAAAACCGTCTCAAGGTTTTCCTGAGCCGCTTTCTTGCTTCCGGGCAGATTCAAAATCAAACATCTTTTCCTGATACCAGCGATACCACGCGACCAGACCGCTTGCATGGTTTGCTGCAGACTAGATTGTCGCATGGTCTCGCTTAAACCGGGGACCTCCAATTCAATCACATTTCTGGTTGCTTCGGGCGTTCGGTCGCGAGGAGAAACCCCGGTCCCGCCGGTGGTGATGATCAAGTCAAGTTGCAGTTCATCCACCCATTTCACCAAGGTCTGCTCGATCAAATCCTGCTGATCAGGGATGATCAGATAGGCACTTATCTCATATCCAGCAGTTCGAAGCAACTTTTGTAATTGCGGACCGCTGGTATCCTCACGTTCACCGCGTGACCCCTTATCGCTGAGGGTTAGGACGCCGCATTTGTAAGGAGAGGAAGGCTGATCGGCCACTATTCCTCCGACTTATCCTTGTAGGCGGCGACGATCTTCTCCGCAATCTGGGCTGGCACCTCCTCGTAGTGGGAGAACTTTACCGTAAAAGTGCCACGACCACCGGTCATAGAGGTCAGGTCCAAAGCGTAGAGGAGGATCTCTGACTGCGGCACATTGGCATTGATAATCTCGTATTTGTCGGCCGAGTCCATGCCCAGCACACGCCCCCGGCGGCTGTTGAGGTCGCCCATGACATCGCCGACAAAATCTTTGTGGACCCGGACTTCAAGTTCCATGATCGGTTCCAGTAAAATCGGCTGCGCCAGGAGAACGCCCTTCTTGAAGGCCAGTGAACCGGCAATTTTAAACGCCATTTCTGATGAGTCGACGTTGTGATAGGAACCATCGATAAGGTTAACCTTGAGATCAACAAAAGGGTAGCCGGCGATGACGCCTTTTTCCATGGCCTCCAGGATACCTTTCTCTACCGCCGGTCGGTATTGCTGCGGAATAACACCGCCGATGATCTTGTCGGCAAACTGAAAATATTCACCCCGTGCCAGCGGCTCCATCTCGATGGTGCAATCGCCAAACTGTCCCCGGCCGCCCGATTGTTTTTTGTGTTTTCCCTGTACCGTAGTTTTTCCTTTCAGGGTTTCTCGATAGGGGACGCGGGGGGGCCGCAATTCCATCTCAACACCGAATTTCCGTTTGATCTTTTCCCCCGCCACCTCGAGATGGACTTGCCCGACACCAGAGATGAGAATTTCATGGGTCTGCTGCTCCCTGATAAGTTTCAGGGTCAAATCTTCATCAAGCAACCGGGTAATAGAAGAGAAGAGTTTCTCCTCGTCACCTTTCTTAGCACTTACCGCATAAGCAATGACTGTGGGCAGCGGCTGCACCGCTCGGTAAACGATGGGTTTAGTCTCTTCGCAGAGGGTATCACCCGTAGTAGTCTCTTTGAGTTTCGCCACCGCCACAACCATGCCGGGTACTGCCTGCTCGACCGGTTTCTGCTCCTTGCCCGCCATGATGTATAACTGACCGAAACGCTCGGAGGTGGATTTTGTGGAATTGTAGAAGGTGTCTCCTTTCAATGTGCCGGATAATACCCGGAAAATGGTCAACCGACCGGCAAAAGGATCAGCCATAGTTTTAAAGACCAGGGCGGAAAAAGGCGCATTAGCCACACCCGCGCGCTCGATGGTTTCGCCGCTCTTCGGATGGGTGCCAACCCGGGCGGGCCGCTGATCGGGCGAGGGTAGGAGATTGACAATGGTCTCCAATACCATGCTCGACCCCTTTTTGCCGAGAGAGGCGCAGGCGCAGACCGGTGCGATCTTGGCGCTCCGGACAGCTGCTTCCAATCCGGCCATCAGTTCTT
>CAITZN010000183.1 GCA_903896915.1 uncultured bacterium | reverse complement strand
GGTGATCTGCGGGGCAGGGGAGTTGCCCGCGTCTCTTGCGGATGCTGTCCGGGTCGACGATGTTGACGACCTTTCCGGACCGCTTGCCGGTATTCTTGCTGCTTTTCGTGGATATCCGGCGGTTTCCTGGCTGGTGCTGGCTTGTGATTTGCCGGATATAGAGGATGCGGCCCTGCAGTGGTTGCTGGATTGCCGGCGGTCCGGTGTGCTGGCGGTTATGCCGGAACTTGCGGGGGATGGTCGGATTGAGCCTCTGCTGGCCTATTACGACCGGGCCTGTCGACCTTTGCTGGAAGAGATGGCTGCTGCCGGTTATCGACGGATGAATCGCCTGCAGGAAGCCCCTGGGGTTATAACCCCGCAGCCACCGTTGTCTTTGCGTCCTTGCTGGCGCAACGTCAACACTCCCGAGGACCTCGGCCATTATCCGGCCGTGGTGGCGGAATTTTTTCGTCCGCAGGATTGATTTTTTTTTTGCTCCTTTTTTGTGGCGAAACTGATGAATACCTGAAACAGGAATGAAGAGGGAGTAAGTTTTGGAAGAGATCCTTGCAGCCGTTATTGATCGGGACCCGGAGCAGAAAGAGTTTCACCAGGCGATCCGCGAATTTTTATTAAGCATCGGACCTGTTGTAGCCCGCCATCCGGAGTATGGGCAACAGGCGGTGCTTGCGCGGATTGTCGAACCGGAGCGGATGATTATGTTTCGCGTGCCCTGGATGGACGATCTGGGAGCTGTCCATGTAAACCGCGGCTACCGGGTGGAGATGAATTCCGCCATTGGTCCGTACAAGGGCGGGCTTCGTTTTCACCCTTCAGTCAATCTTTCAATTATTAAGTTTCTGGCCTTCGAACAGGTATTCAAAAACAGCTTGACCACGCTGCCTCTTGGCGGTGCCAAGGGTGGTGCCGATTTTGACCCCAAGGGACGAACTGACGCCGAGGTTATGCGGTTCTGCCAGGCTTTCATGGCCGAACTGTTCCGCCATATCGGTGAGGATACGGATGTTCCGGCCGGAGATATCGGCGTCGGTGCCCGGGAAATCGGCTATCTCTTCGGGATGTATAAAAAATTGCGTAATAAATTTACTGGCGTGCTTACCGGCAAGGGCCTGGGCTGGGGTGGCAGTCTGATCAGGCCGGAAGCTACCGGCTACGGTGTGGTCTATTTCGCCTCGGAAATGCTCGGTCTTCGTGGGGAAACCATGGAAGGTAAGTGCTGTCTACTTTCCGGATCCGGTAACGTCGCCCAGTACACCGCAGAAAAGATGCTGCAGCTAGGCGGCAAGGTCTTGACCATGTCGGATTCTTCGGGCTCTATTTTTGATGAAGACGGCATAGACGCCGGCAAATTGGCGTATATCAAGGAACTCAAGAACGTCCGCAGGGGACGCATCCGTGAATACAGCGAGCGCTATCCACGGTCGGTCTATGTCGCGACTGATCCCGCTCTCGACTATAATCCCTTGTGGCTGCATCAGGCTGATTGTGCCGTACCGGGTGCCACCCATAACGAGATCAATGTCAGGGATGCACAGCATCTGGTTGATGGCGGGGTGCGCCTGGTCTGCGAGGGGGCGAACATGCCTGCAACCCCGGAGGCTGTTGCTGTTTTTAAGGAGCACCGCATCCTCTACGGACCGGCAAAGGCTGTTAATGCAGGAGGGGTCACCGTTTCCGGATTGGAGATGGCCCAGGATTCCACCAGGATCAGTTGGCCGCGTGAGGAAGTGGATAGGCGCTTGCGACTGATTATGAAAGATATTCACCGGACTTGCCTTGAGGCTGCGGCGGCCTATGGTCTGGAAGGTGACTATCTGGCCGGGGCCAATATCGCCGGTTTTATCAAAGTCGCAGACGCTATGCTCGATCAGGGGCTGGTGTAGCGGGGAGGGGAGGTTCGGCGTGACAGGAGATGAGGGGGCAGGGCAGGATGTCCCGC
>CAITZN010000182.1 GCA_903896915.1 uncultured bacterium | reverse complement strand
TGCATGAGCTTCCGCTGCATTAGAAATGAGCGTCCAGTCAATCACTTTTGACTGCTGAGTGGTTCCGGACCATTCCACCATGCTGACGGCTATACTATGATTGACTCCACCATTCAAAATTTTTTGAATAATTGTATCATTGTTGAAGGCAGAAGCATAACCGTCTCTTTGCGTGTTGTACTCTGAAGAATCAATACTTCCAGACACATCGACAGCTAAAACAAGCTCTAAGTCAACATTAGTATTTGCTGTTGCATTGGATAAACCAAGAAACAGCCCTAAACCACATGCCAGTGCGCTCACTAATAATGTCTTTTTCATTATTTCCCCTCCTCTGATTAGTTGACAATTTTCAGTGAGTCAGCCTCACTGAATCCTTCAAAATCCTAAGGTTATTATTCAATAAAACTTTCTAAAAAATTTTTCTGAGTCTGTTGAATTTATTTATTGGCAATATTCACATATTTTGTAAAAATTTCAATAAAGTGAAATTACATATAAAATGGGTATGTGAAATATACATCACCGAAGTCAACTGTCATGGAGCCAAAAATAGTTCTACAAATCGTGTTGGATTTGGGTGGTGAGTTCAAATTGCAAGTGCACCACGAGACTTTTTCCCAATCAGACTTTGCTGCCGAGGTCCTAGAGGTATTAGAGGAGAAAGTAAGAAAAATGAATTGAGAGAGCTGATCCAGCGAAAACGATCAGTTCTTTGAATATGTAACTTTACGGTATCACATAATAAAAGGCGTAAAAAATGAAATAACCCTCTGTGCCCAAGTCGTTATCTAAGAATTGCCTTTTTTTCATTATTTTTAGATTTTAGTAACCAAGTTGCTAGGCCATATATTGCAAAGCCATAGAAAGCTGCAGTGCCAACAAAATTGTACATTTCACTCCTTCTTCAGAGGAGTGTGTTCCCCTTTCCTCATGTGTCAACGCTGATTTCTTTCCCCCAAACCTCCCTTGAGTTGGATTGTATGACCATCGTAGGGGTCGCTTCTCTGCAATCTTGCAGAGTGGCAGCCTGATATTCCGGTGCAATTCATGCACCAAAAAAACGATGTTTGTACAACCACATAAAATCTTTATGGGTGATATGCATATCCATTTATTGTCCAAAATAGCTTTATTGTCTTTTTAGATCTTGGGACTAATGTCAAACCCAATCAGCAGGCAACAGTTCGAATTAGTACAGTTTGTTTAACGGTCGGTCGCTTATTTCCTGCAAGGCAGACTAGGAAAAGATCATCCTGCAGGGATAGCTTTATTACTCGACCGGAGAAACGGTCTGCATTAGCGCGGACACTTATGTTGAGATTAGCAAGAATGGAATAGATTGGTTTTCCGTGGAGAAGGTTGGCAGCAGCACAGCAGGAATCGATATAGATAGTTATGGATGGGGTACTAGCGACCTCTTTGCCTATGTACGTCTTACGGATGACACAAATGAAGGTGATCAGTCGGGTGCGACCGTAGGAGCCGACATAGACGCGGTTGGCGCAATTAGTACAATCTCCACCCCAGTACCAGAACCTGCCACATTATTCCTCTTCGGTACAGGCATTGTCGGTCTAGCAGCAGTCGGCAGGAGAAAAAGAAGTTGATTAATTTTCAACAAATCAGAATTAAAAGGCAGAGTTTAACTGTTCTGCCATTATTTATTGCCTTTACTTGGGACTAAGGAGGTGAATGGATTCACACACTTTCTCTGGGATGATGCAGTCTTGTCACCGTTTTTTTCCGCATCTTGTGGAAATAGTTGCACAACCCCTGTGCAACTATTCATAAAAACATAAAAAAAGCACCTACCGAATGAACGATAAGTGCTTGAATGTACATGGCTGGGGGACGAGGATTCGAACCTCGATAAGCGGAGTCAGAGTCCGCTGTCTTGCCGTTAGACCATCCCCCAGCGGGTGGAAAGTTGCGGTGAAAATAGAAAGATTCGTTCCGGTTGTCAAGGGAAAATCAAGCAGCACAAGGGATTAGGATTCCGAAATGCCTTGCACCAGTACTCGGAAGACTTTCAGGAGATAATCAACCCGGCGTAACCGACCACCTGACTGGTATCGCCACTAGCCTCGCCGGAATCGGTATAACGGACGAGTTCGGCTTTGGTCGCCCCCAACTCCATGGCGGTCAGCAGGACGATGGTGGTCGGGATGACGCCGCACATCGTGATCCGCTGGCCGATCACCGTTGCATACAGCCCCTGGGGGTCTAGGGCAAGGATGCGCTCAATCGCCAATTTATCTTTCTGCGACGCCTGTTGTCGCGACTCATAATGGCTCATGTCGGTAGAGGCCACCATCAACACCGGTTGCTCATAGTTTCTAATGGCCGTTGCCAACTCCTGGGCCACTTTCCGGCATTGAGAAAAGGAAAGCTGCGAAACCACCAGAGGGACGATCTGCAACCGCGGCTGCACCTGCTGGAGAAAGGGAACCTGCACCTCTAGCGAGTGTTCCAGGAGGTGGGCCTCATCATCCTCGGTAATGGTCGTTGAACCTCGAAGAATGTCCGCAGCCAGCTGTCGGTCTACCAGTATTTTCCCCAGGGGCATTTGCCAATCCTCGGTCCCTAAGGCAAGGGCTTCGCCCCGGCCATGGTGGTTGGGGCCCATGATCAACACAGTTTCCGGCACCCGGACCCGGCTGATGGTAAAACCTGCGGTCGCGCCGGAATAGACATAGCCAGCGTGGGGCAGGACAACCGCCAGGGCCTGCTCCTTTTCCTCTTCGGCCACGTCAGGGACGAGCATGTCCATGGCGGAACGTAACTGTTCAGGGTTTCCAGGATAAAAACGATCAGCAACAGCTGGCATTCGTGTCATGCTCTCCTCCCTTTCTCTAGATTTGCTCTGGGTTGGCCGCTAGTGTTTCACTTCCCAGGTGGTACCCTCTGGGCTATCCTTCAACACGATACGATGACCGAGGAGATAATCTCGAACCTCGTCGGATGCGGCCCAATCCTTGACGGCCCGAGCCTGATTACGCTTGGCGATCAATTGTTCGATTTCCTCTTCGACCAGATCGATTCCAGCCATGTTTTTAATCTTTTTGCCTGCAACCACGACAACCGGGTCTTTCTGCAGAACACCCAGCACACCGGCCAAGGTGCGGAATGACTCACCAGCGGATCGCAATAGCTTAATGTCAGATGCTACCGGTTGCTCCGGCAAAATCCGCAGAATTTTGTTGAGATTTTTTACCGTATCAAAGAGATGGCCGAGGGCCTGGGCCGTATTGAAATCGTTATCCATGGCCTCATAGAATCGGGTGACCAGGGAATCCAAGCCGCTGCGATCCTTGTCGCCTATGCTGGAGTCGCCGGCTGGCCCGGCAACGGGCAGGGTCGCAAGTTGCGCCAGACATTCATACATCCGTTCCAGCCCGGACTGAGCATCCTGGAGCGCGGTCTCGGTGAAATCAAGCGGATTGCGGTATTGGGTGGAAAAGATGAACAAGCGCAGCACTTCCGGGTCGTATTGCTTGAGCACGTCGCGGATGGTTAGGAAATTACCCAGCGACTTTGACATTTTTTCATCTTTAATGGTGACGAATCCGTGGTGCATCCACAGGTTAGCGAACGGCTTGCCGGAGGCTCCGCAGCTCTGGGCAATCTCGTTTTCATGATGGGGAAAAATAAGATCCTTGCCGCCGCCGTGGATATCGAACGTCTCTCCCAGATACTTCCGGCTCATGGCCGAGCATTCGATATGCCAGCCGGGCCGCCCATCGCCCCAAGGACTGTGCCATTTGGGCTCGCCAGGTTTTGCCCCCTTCCAGAGGACGAAATCCATGGGATGCTCTTTTTTATCGCTGACCTCCACCCGGGCTCCGGCCTGCATATCGACAAGGCTGCGGCCTGAAAGCTGACCATAGCCGTCAAAGCGTTCCACGCGATAGTACACATCGCCCTCCGACGGATAGGCTATCCCTTTGGCGATCAGTTCT